>DATBWJ010000163.1:0-12850 GCA_036514935.1 Xanthobacteraceae bacterium | reverse complement strand
CCCGCCGAACCAATCCACACGACAGGGGATCGCCCCGCCCCCTGCGGGGGCTCGCGATGACGGCGTGTGAGACGCAGTGAGCTTGCCTGAAATCATCCCGCTATAGCAAGTCGGCAAACACGGGCGAGAAAATCGAAAAGGGCGGCGCATCAACTTGCTCAGGCGACCCTTCTCAAGTTCTTAAGCAATAAAGGACAAATGCGACACATCGCCAAGGGCGAATTTAAATCGTTGTATTTTAACAATGCCCCATGCGCCTGACGGGTTGCGCCGGTCAACAAGACACATTCACGCGACCTTCGCTCGGCTCGGCGCGATGAGGACGTCGATGTTCAGATCTTCGTTCGCGCGTTTGACGGTGATCGCCTTCGTGTTGCTGCCGGTCACGGCTGCGGCCGAGCCCGTCAAGCTCAAGTTCTCCTATTTCTCCTCCGACCGTTCGGCCATTTACACCACGACCATCAAGCCTTTCGTCGACGCCGTCAATGCACAGGCCAAGGGGCTTGTCGAAATCGAAATGTATTTCAGCGGCGCCATTGGCAAGGTGCTGACCCAGGAGCCGCAACTCGTCGCCGACGGCGTTGCCGATATGGCGATGATCATACCCGGATACTCGCCCGAGAGGTTTCCCGACAACGCGGTCATCGAATTGCCGGGCATCTTTCGCGACGGCGCCGAGGCCGCGCTCGTCTACACGCGGCTCGTGGCCGCCGGCGCGCTCAATGGCTATGAGGATTTTTTCGTGATCGGCGCACTCGCATCGGAACCCCAGACCATCCATGGCCGAAAGCCGATTGCCTCGATCGCCGACCTCCGAGGCCAGACGATCCGCGCGAATAACCGAATGGAAGCGACGGTGCTGAAAAAGCTCGGCGCAATACCTGCCGTTCTCGCGATCAATCAAACGACGGAAGCGATCAGTCGCGGAAATATCGACGGCGCCACGCTCCCGCCCGCCATGCTGTTCGAGTTTGGCGTCGGACGCGTCGCCAGCAATCATTATCTTCTGCAGATGACCTGCGCGCCAATCGCGATCGTCATGAACCGAAAAAAGTTCGAGAGCCTCCCCGCCGAGGCGCAGGCCATCATCCGTGAACACAGCGGCGAATGGCTGGCCAAAGAAAACAACAAAGCGATGGACGCGATCAACCGGCAAGTCGTCGATCGGCTGTTGGCCGATCCCAAGCGCAAAGTCGTGGTCCCCTCGCAGTCCGACCTGGAAATCGGGCAGCGAACTTTCGACATCATCATTGAGGAGTGGGCGGCGTCCAATCCACGCAATCACGCGCTCCTCGGCCTCGTCAAGGCGGAGCTCGCAAAGCTGCGTTCAGCAAACTAGAACCACCAATGTCTTTCCTCACGGATATGTCGTTTCGTCGCGGCATCGGCATGCTGCTCATCGCCGTCGCTGTCCTGGTCAGCGGCACCTGGGCGGCCATCAAGGTGACGACAGATCATCTGCTGTATCAAAACGCGACGACGACTGCGCGCGATTGGGCGCGGTATCTTGCGAATAATGCCACGGACATCGAACAGATCGCCGCTGGCGAGCAGCCCTCCGTTGCCAGCATGGCCTTCTTTGAGTCGACGCGAAAGGCCGGTCAGGTCTTCCGCTACGTGATCTTCAACCGCGAGGGATATTCGCAGCTCGTATCCGATCGCGACAAGATCGCGCTCGTCGATCTCTCCGAATACAGCACCGATGCGGCAACGGCCATCAAGACCGGTCAGCCGATCGTCGACATCGAGCAATCGACGTCGCCGGAGCTGCCGGCATTTTTCGCGAAGGCCTTTGTTCCCGTTGTGGTGGATGATCGCCCGGTCGCCATCGTAGCGGCCTATGTCGATCAGACGCTGCAACGCGATCAATTCTACAACAGCTTCCTCAAGGCCGCCGTCTTTCTGTGTGTGCTCATCACAATGTCCTTCGGGACGCCCGCCATCGCCTGGTACCGGCGCACCAGGGAGAAGCAGGAGGCTGATCGTCGCATCCGTTATATGGCGCACCATGATGCATTGACCGGCCTGACCAACCGCGCGCATCTGAACGAAAAACTGGAAAGCTCGTTGGCCGTGCTGCCGCTGCTGAAGAGCGCGCTGGCCGTCTATTTCATTGACATCGACCGCTTCAAGGAGGTGAACGACACTTTTGGCCACGACGGCGGCGATTTCCTGCTCAAGACGATCGGCCAAAGACTGCGGGCGGTGACGCGCGCGGATGACGTGGTTGCGCGGCTGGGCGGCGACGAGTTCGTCGTGGTCCAGTCCGACGTCCGGGGCAAGACAGTGGCGGAGGACTTCGCGCACCGTCTGGTCTCCGCCGTGGCCGCACCGACGTGGTTCAAGGAACAGGAAATCGTACCCGGCATCACCGTCGGCGTCGCAATGGCGCCTGAAGACGGCCAGACCCTCGATCGGTTGTTGAAAAGCGCCGACCTCGCCCTCTACGACGGCAAGAAAAGTGGCCGCAATTGCATCCGTTTCTTCACGCCGGAAATGGACGAGGCGCTGCAGACCCGCCTGCGTCTCGAACGGATCATCCGCGACGCTGCCGCGAAAGAAGGTTTCGAGTTGCACTATCAGCCTGTCTTCGAAGTCGCCGGCTCGCGCCTTGTCGGCTTCGAGGCGCTGGCGCGCCTGCCGGCGCCAGACGGCTCGCTGATCCAGCCGGAGATGTTCATTCCGCTCGCCGAAGAAATGCGGCTCATCGACAAAATCGGCGCATGGGTCCTGGGCGAGGCATGCCGGACCGCCACGACGTGGCCGAAGGACTTGACCGTCGCGGTGAACCTGTCGCCCGAACAATTCAATGCGGGCAGCGTCAGCGACGTGGTCGCCGCAGCGCTCAGCTCGTCCGGCCTGGAACCGCACCGGCTCGAGCTGGAAATCACCGAGACGCTGCTGCTCGGCCATAATGACAGCACGATGGCCGAGCTGCGCAAACTCAAAGCGATGGGCGTCGCCGTCGTCATGGACGATTTCGGCACCGGCTATTCGAGCTTGAGCTACCTGTGGAAATTCCCGTTCGACAAGATAAAGATCGACCGCAGCTTCATGCAGGGCTTTGACCGTTCAAGCCGCGACGCCGAGACCGTCGTCAAGACGATCATCGCGCTCGGACGCGAGCTGAAAATGCGGGTTACGGTCGAGGGCGTCGAGACTTCCAACCAGGTCGATTTCCTCTACGACGCCGACGCCGATCAGGTGCAAGGCTTCTTCTTCGGACGCCCGGTCCCGGCGTCGGAGATTCCCTCCGAGCTCCTCGCCGGCCTGCAGCAGCGCGTGGCGCAGCCGACGAAGGAGTCCCAATCCGGGCGGCAAGCGCGCCTCGCCACCAAGGCCTAGCACCGGCGCAACCGGCTGCGCGCGGCCGCTGTTCGCCCGCCTCTCACTCGATCGCGCCCAACGAGTTCAAGGTCACGTCGTAGAGCACGCGGTCGACGCCCTCGACTTCGTCGACGACGCGCGGGGCGAGCCCGCGCCCCTTTAAATTGTTATCAAGTCCTGATATCTTCTTCGCATGGGTCGGCGCGATAGGGGCCTTGATCGTCTGATCGACCTCGACGGCTTCCTGGCCGAGGTTGGCGGCGGCTACTGGGTCAAAATCGAGGCGCGGCGCGTGCCGGCGGATGCAGCGAGGCCGCACGGCATCGCCTACTCGTTGACACTGCACGAGCCGGGTGGTCGCCGAGTCTTCGGCGTCGACAATGCCCATTTGGTCCGGTCGACCCGCGGACCAGGCGGGCGGTCAGCAGCGCGGCGTGATCACCTTCATCGCGGTGAAGCCGTGCGAACTTATGTCTACCGCGATGCGGATACGCTGATGGACCATTTTTGGCGTGAGGTTGTGGCAATCGTGAACAAGGCAGGTGAGGAATGAAGACCAAGGTTTTGAAGGTCGCCATTGCGCCACGCGAGGTGATCATGCGCTATACGCGCGACATCGTCGCCGGCCGCCGGCGGCGCAGGGCGGATGATCCCGACGTGTGGTTCACCTCGGTTGAAAGCTTCGCCAAGGTGCTGTCGGAGAAGAACCGCGCGCTACTCGCTCTGATCGCGCAGCGGCGGCCAAACTCAATCGATGCACTGGCCGCCGCCAGCGGGCGCGCCAAGAGCAATCTGTCGCGCACGCTGCGCACCATGGAGCGCTACGGCCTCGTGCGGCTCGAAAAGGGCGACGGCCGCAAGCTCAGACCGGTGGTGACGTTTGGGCGGGTTGAGCTGAAGCTGAAGGTGGCGGCGTAACGCGCGTGGCGAGGCGGTCGAGGTACTTCATGTCGAAGGGATAGAACTCGGCCGATATGGCGTCGGCCGAGGCCACCGCGCGCAGCGCGACGCGCACCGGCGCCGCGTGCGAAGCCGGCACACCGCGGCAAGACGCAGCCTTGGAGCCTGGCCGGATTCTCCGGATTCTCAGGTCCCAGGCCTCACGCCGTCCGGGCCTGGCGCAGAGACGATTGAGCAAGAGGTCATACCGACTCCGCCTGGTTGCTTCCTCGTCATCACCGGGCCGCCGCGACGCGGCGAGTCCCGGTGATCCCGATCCTATGGGCACGGCCGTGCCCTGCTCATCGAGATCGCCGCGACAAGCGCGGCGATGACGATGGAACTGATCAGTCGGATTTGACGTCACACATCAGCGGCCGGGCATCCGGTGGCAAGCGTTAGCAATTTGGCAAGCATGCGCGAAAAAATCGATTCGTGTTCGGAATCAATTTCGAGTTAGGCGGTACGATCGCCAGCGCTCAACGCGCCCCGGGGCGGCCATGGACACTGGCAAGATATCCTCGCCGCAAGGAACGTTCATCGTTCTCGCCATCGTGCTCGCCACGCTCACCGGCGGCACCTGGGCCATCCAGAAATTGGCGATCGAGCGGCTGTTGTTTCTCGACGCGGTGTCGGCCGGCTACTCGTGGGCGAGCTACCTCGCGCAAAGCATTCCTGATTTCGAGGCGATCGCCGAGGGCGCAAAGCCATCGAGCGCGAGCATGACGTTTTTTGAACGCGCGCAGAAGGTCGGTCACGTCTTCCGCTACAAGATTTTCGACCGCCATGGCTACCTGCGCCTGGTGTCCGACGAGTTGACGGCCATCGGCACCGACACCCAGAACCTGAGCGAGCACAATGCCGCGGCCGCCAGCGTTCTGGCGATGGGCCGGCCGCATGTGATTCCAAAGGAAGGCACGGCGCCGGCGCGGCCACCGTACTTCTCCGAGGCCTACGTCCCCGTCACCATCGCCGGGCGGACGATCGCCATCGTTGAGGCCTATGTGGATCAGACCGAGAAACGCGAGCGCTACTACGCGACCGTCCTCGTCGCCGGGCTTTCGCTCAGCCTGCTCACCGCCTTCGCCTTCTGTGTTCCTGCCTACCTCTGGTACCGCCGCACCAAGGAGAAGCAGAGGGCGGACGAGCGCCTCAGCTTCCTCGCCAAGCACGACGCGCTCACCGGACTGTTGAACCGCAATTATCTTGCCGAAAACCTCAACAAGGCGCTGACCGCGCGCGAGGGCGCCGTCATTGCCGTGCATCACATCAATATCGACCGGTTCAAGGACTTCAATGACGCCGCCGGCCACGACAGCGGAGACGAGTTGATCCGCACGGTGGCTGCGCGTCTGCTCGACATTGCTGGCGGAGAGGGCATCGTCGCGCGCCTGGGCAGCGACGAGTTCGCGGTGCTGCAAACCGACGCGCCCGACCACCACAGTGTCGAGGCTCTTGCCGCGCGGATCGTCGCGGCGATGCGGGCACCACTGTTCGTCAAGGAACATTCGGTAGACGCCACCGTGAGCGTGGGCGTCGCGCTCGCTCCGCGCGACGGCAACACCGCCGAGCGTGTGCTCAAGAGCGCGGCGCTTGCATTACACCGCAGCAAGCTCGATGGCGGCAATTGCCTGCGTGTCTTCGAGTCGAGCATGGACGTCGAGCATCAGGCTCGGCTCAACCTCGAAAAGGCGATCCGCGACGCGCTCGTTCATGATCGTTTTGAACTGTATTATCAGCCGATCATCGCGCGGCGCGGCGAACGGTTAGTCGGGTTCGAAGCGCTGCTGCGGCTCAAGGCCGACGACGGAAGCTTCATATTGCCCGCCAGGTTCATCCCCGTCGCCGAGGAAATTGGGCTCATCGGCAGGATCGGAGCGTGGGTGCTGCGCGAAGCCTGCCGCACCGCCGCTGTCTGGCCAGGCCATCTGAAGGTGGCCGTCAACCTTTCAGCGGCGCAGTTCGCCGGCGGCGGCGTGCGCGATGACGTTGCCGCCGTGCTCGCGGAGACTGGGTTTCCGGCACACCGGCTCGAACTCGAAATCACCGAGAGCCTGCTGCTCGACGCCAGCGGCAACGTGATGGCGGAACTCGCCAGCCTGAAGGCGCTCGGAGTTGCCATCGTCATGGACGACTTTGGTACCGGCTATTCGAGCTTGAGCTATCTGTGGCGCTTCCATTTCGACAGGATCAAGATCGATCGAGCGTTCATGACGGCATTCGATGCCGGCGACCCCAGCGTCGAGAAGGTAATCCACACGATCGTCGCGCTCGGGCGCGCGCTCAATATGCGCATCACCGTGGAAGGCATCGAGAACGAACGTCAGGCCGCGTTCCTGGGCGGGCTCGAATGCGACGAGTTGCAGGGATTCCATTACGGGCGACCGATGCCCGCCGCGGATGTCGCGGCCACGGTGCTTGCCGATTTCCGGCGCGGCACCGAGAGACAGGGTGACGATGACACGCGTCGGTGGGCGAGAGGCGCCAAGTGACGCCCGGTTGCCACGACGTGCGGCGCGCACGCCTCACCGGCCGACAGACTTATTCCCACTCGATCGTGCCCGGCGGCTTCGAGGTTGCGTCGTAGACCACGCGGTTGACGCCCTTGACCTCGTTGACGATGCGCTGCCGGCGTCGACCGCCAAGCGCGGGGACGGCTATTCGGCTGCGTCGAGCGTCGGCCGGTGATGCGGTTCCGGCAAGGGCTCGCCCGCAGCCGCCACCGCCTCGATCCAGAGTTCCATCGCCGTCGAGAGTTCGCGAACGGCTTCTTCGGGCGATGCCCCATGTGCAGAGCAATGCTTGAGGTCAGGCGCGTTGGCGATCCAGACGCCGTCTTCGTCGGACCAAAACACAATGATGGGATATTTGTTCATGCTCATGGGCTCAACAACCGGTTTGCCTCGAGCAAATCCAGCACCTGACGCGCTTGGTACCTCTTCGCCTCTGAGCCAAGTGGCTGGAGCACGAGCGCGCCGGCGACCCCGGGATGCTTGTATACATGATGACTTCCCCGTTGTCGAACCAGCCTGAAGCCGACGGTTTCCACGAGATGAACCAGATCACGAAACGAGACAATGTTTCCATCGCGCATGCGATCGAGCGTTCGTTGATCTCGATTCGATAGTTTCATCCTACTCCCACTCGATCGTGCCCGGCGGCTTCGAGGTGGTGTCGTAGACCACGCGGTTGACGCCCTTGACCTCGTTGACGATGCGGGTGGCGACGTGGGCAAGGAATCTCATGTCGAAGGGATAGAAGTCGGCGGTCATGCCGTCGGTGGAGGTCACCGCGCGCAGCGCGACCACGTGCTCGTAGGTGCGGTAGTCGCCCATGACGCCGACGGTCTTGACCGGCAGGATCACCGCGAACGCCTGCCAGATCTCGTCATAGAGGCCGGCGCGGCGGATTTCCTCGATGAAGATCTCGTCGGCGAGCCGCACGATGTCGAGCTTTTCGCGCGTGACCTCGCCCGGGCAGCGGATGGCAAGCCCCGGCCCCGGGAACGGGTGGCGGCCGACGAAAGCCTCCGGCAGGCCGAGCTCGCGGCCGAGCGCGCGCACCTCGTCCTTGAACAGCTCGCGCAGCGGCTCGACCAGCTTCAGCCGCATGCGCTCGGGCAGCCCGCCGACGTTGTGGTGCGACTTGATGGTAACCGACGGCCCGCCCGTGAACGAGACGCTCTCGATCACGTCGGGATAAAGCGTCCCCTGGGCGAGAAAATCCACCTCGCCGATGCGGTGGGCCTCGCGCTCGAACACGTCGACGAACAGACTGCCGATGATCTTGCGCTTGTCCTCCGGGTCGCTCACGCCGGCGAGCGCGTCGAGGAAAAGCTGCTGCGCGGCCACGTGCACGACCGGGATGTTGTAGGCGCTGCGAAACAGCGCCTCGACCTTGGCGGCCTCGCCGAGCCGCATGAGCCCAGTATCAACGAGGATGCAGGTGAGCTGCTCTCCGATCGCCTCGTGGATCAGCACCGCGGTCACTGCTGAATCGACGCCGCCCGACAGCCCGCAGATCACGCGGCCCGCGCCGACCTGCCGGCGGATCTTGTCGATCGCCTCCGCCTTGAAGGCGCGCATGGTCCAGTCGCCGGTGCAGCCGGCGATCCTGCGCACGAAGTTGCGCAGCAGCGCGGCGCCGTGCGGGGTGTGCACCACTTCGAGATGGAATTGGGTGGCGTAGAATTTGCGCGCCTCATCGGCGATGACGGCGATCGGCGCATTGGGCGAGGTGGCGACGGCGCGAAAGCCGGGCGGCAGTTGCGTCACGCGGTCGCCGTGGCTCATCCACACTGGGTATTTTTCGCCCTTCCGCCACACCCCCGCGAAGAGCGCGCAGTCCTCGGTCACCAAAACCTCGGCGCGGCCGAACTCGCGGTGCAGGCCGCCCTCGACCGTGCCGCCGAGCTGGTGCGCCATCGCCTGCTCGCCGTAGCAGATGCCGAGCACAGGCACGCCCGCCTCATAAAGGGCGGGCGGCGGCAGCGGGGCGCCTGGCTCGTGCACGGAGGCCGGGCCGCCCGACAGGATCACCGCCTTGGGCCTCATCGCCGCAAACGCTTCCGCGGCTTTCTGATACGGAACGATCTCGCAATAGACCCCCTCCTCGCGCACGCGGCGCGCGATGAGTTGAGTCACCTGCGAGCCGAAGTCGACGACGAGGATTTTGTCGTGGGTAGGGGCGGCCATGGCTGCTTCTAGACTCGCTGGATGACCCTGTCGAGATTGCGCCTGATTCATGCGGTCCGTCGTAGAATGGTGATGAAAAACCCGTCGGTCGCGGTCCGCCGCGGGGTCATCAGCAGGCCTTGCGCCGAGATCAGGGCCGCCTGTTGAAAGTGAGACGCCTCACCGCCCAGCACCGCTGCGATCGACGGCATCTCGACCGCAAACGCCGCATTCCGGGCGACAAAGGCGCTCACCTGGTCGTCATTTTCCTCGGCCAGCACCGAGCAGGTGACATAGGCGATGCGCCCGCCGGGTTTGACCAGGCACGCCGCGCGGTCGAGCGCTTCTGCCTGCTCCTTCAGTCGCTCGGCAAGCGCGCCCGGGCGCAGGCGCCATTTGGCGTCCGGGTTGCGCCGCCAGATCCCCGTCCCGGTACAGGGCGCGTCGATCAGCACGAGGTCGGCGCGTTCCCGGAGGTCGGCGAGGACGTCCGCTGCGCCTCTCGGCGTGCGCACCTGCACGTTGCGCGCGCCGGCGCGGGCGAGGCGCACGTGGATGGGCGCCAGCCGCCGCTTGTCCATGTCGGTGGCATAAATCTGGCCGCGGTTGTCCATCATCGCCGCCAGCGCCAGCGTCTTGCCGCCGGCGCCGGCGCATAGATCGATCACCTGCTCGCCCGGGCGCGCGCCGGTCAGGAGCGCCGCCAACTGCGAGCCTTCGTCCTGCACCTCGATCATTCCCTTGAGGAACGCGGGCTCGGCATGGATCGCCGGACTTTTCGCGTCCGCCGCCAGCACGATGCGCAGACCGATCGGAGACCAGGGCGTCGGGGCCGGCCCCAGGTGGGCGACCGCCGCGGCCGCTTTGTCGCGATCCGCCTTGAGCGTGTTGACGCGCAGGTCGAGCGGCGCGCGGCGCGCGAGCGCGACCCCTTCGGCCGCGCGCTCCTCGGCAAAAACGCGCGCCAGATGGGGATCGAGCCATTCGGGATAATCCCCGGCCACGTGCGGCGGCGCACTCGCGAGCGAGCCCGCCATCGCCGCCCGCTCGCTGTCGGTGAGCGGGCTCGGCGCAAAGCGCGAGCCGTCGAACAGTTTTGCGATCCCCGCCGCATCGAGCCGGCGTTCGAGCCGCAGCATGCCGAGCACAATCGCCCGTGCGCTCGCCTCGCCCATCAGGAAGGCCGCGGAGGCCTTGCGGCGCAGCGCGTCGTAGACGAGGCCGGCGATCGCCGCCCGGTCGCCCGAACCCGCGAACCGGTGCGCAAGACCCCAGTCCTTGAGCGCGTCGGCCGCGGGGCGCCGCCGCGCCTCGATATCGGCGAGAACCTCGATGGCGGCCGAAATGCGGGCGGCAGGAGTCATGATCGTTCCCGCACGGGAGATCAGGCGTCATCGCATGCCATTGAAATCGTTGCGACGCCCGGGCGCATCGTGCCCGCAAAGCCAGCGACTTCGCGGGATCGCGCCTTCGGGCTGAGCGGTAGCGGTATTGCGGCGCGCTGTCGATGGCGCGCAGGACGCTTGATGGGCCGGCCGCCTCAGCAGTCGGGTCGGCCGTTCGCGGTCTTGGCCGCCACGCCCGCACGCTCCGGCACGATGAGGGGCGAACAGACGTGGTCGTTGGCGCGCTCCACGCTGTCCGAAAGGTCAGCGGGAGGCGGCAGGCTGAAAATCGAGAAGACCGGCTGCGGCAGCGCCCGGGCAGCGATCTCCCGCAGTTCTGGTGCCAGGGCGGCGCCCTCCCACGCCCCCGGCGCCGCTTCCGTCGTCTTGCGAGCTGACTGAGCATCCGCGCTGGCCGGAAGGAGCTGCACGTCGAGGGCGCGCACGGTCGTGGCAAAATCCAGCATGCGCGCGCACTGAATGGCGAGCGCGCTCGCCGCCAGGATCGGCACAATCGCGAGCGCCGACGTCGCCAGCGCATGGCCGTCGCGCGCGCAAGCGAATGCGCGCCATGACGGTGCGCCCTCCGCAGACCTCTTGATGGACATGATGACGATCCCTGACACCAGGCGGGTTACGCCGGTGACAACATCTAGGAGGTGCGCCCTAACCAAGACTGAATTCGGGTGCGGAAAGCCCCTACGTACGTCTTCAGAGCGGCCGCAAACCGGTAAGATTTGAATCAGATTGCGCGCGTCGGCGCCGCTGCCAAGGGTTCAGGCGCGGCACGATCCTGGCACCAGCATCTCGCGCCGGGCCTATAGCGGCTCGGGACCCACGCGCACCAAGAGCTTGCCGAAATTCTCCCCGCGCAGGAGGCCGATCAACGCCTGCGGCGCGTTCTCGAGGCCCTCCACTACGTCCTCGCGGTACTTGACGCGACCCTCCTTGAGCCAGCCGGAGACCTCGCGCAGGAACTCGCCCTGGCGCGCGCCGAAATCGCTGACCAGAAAACCGCGCACGGTCAGGCGCCTGTTCAGGATGGCGCGCATCAGCGAAGGCACGCGGATGGACCCCGTCGGCGCCTCCGTCGCATTGTAATGGGCGATCATGCCGCACACTGGCACCCGCGCGAAGGCATTGAGCAGCGGAAACACGGCCTCGAACACAGCGCCGCCGACGTTTTCGAAATAGACATCGATCCCATTCGGACACGCCGCCTTCAGCTGGCCGGCGAGGTCGTCCGCGCGACGGTCCACGCAATCGTCGAAACCGAGCTCCTCCTTCACGTGGCGGCATTTGCGCTCGCCACCGACGATGCCGATGGCGCGCGCGCCCTTTATCTTCGCGATCTGCCCGACCAGCGAGCCGACCGCTCCCGAAGCGGCGGCCACCACCACGGTCTCGCCCGGTTGCGGACGGCCGATCTCCAGGAGTCCTATGTAGGCCGTCATGCCGGGCATGCCGAGGACGCCGAGCGCGGTCGAGGGCGGCAGCGCTCGATCGAGCTTGCGCAGCCCTTTGCCGCTCGACAAGGCGTGCGTCTGCCAGCCGGTGTAGCCCATCACGAGGTCGCCGGCTGCGAACCCGTCGTGGCGGGAGGCGATGACCTCGCTCACCGCCCCGCCGACCATGACCTCGCCGATGCCGACCGGCGCGGCATAGGACGGCGCGTCGCTCATGCGCCCGCGCATATAGGGATCAAGCGAGAGCCAAATGGTGCGCAGCACAAGCTGGCCCGCCCCGGGCGACGGCATCGGGAATTCTTCGAGGCGGAAGTGCTCCGGCTTCGCCTCGCCGACGGGCCGCGCAGCGAGCACGATGCGGCGGGCAGTGTCGGTCATATGGTCGTTTCCTTGGTTCGAGACGCAAACAGTGCGGCTTAAGGCCGGCTGTAGCGCCGCTCACGTGCGGCTCGGATAGTTCGGGCTCTCGCGCGTGACCGTCACGTCGTGCACGTGGCTCTCGCGCAGGCCGGCGCCGGACACCCGCACGAACTCGGCCTTGGCGTGGAACTCAGCGATGGTGGCCGCGCCGACATAGCCCATGGCTGCGCGCAAGCCCCCAACGAGCTGATGCAGCACGTTGGCCGCCGGCCCCTTGTAGGGAACCTGGCCCTCGACCCCCTCGGGCACCAGCTTGAGCGTGTCCTTGATCTCCTGCTGGAAGTAGCGGTCGGCCGAGCCGCGCGCCATCGCGCCCACCGAGCCCATGCCGCGATAGGTCTTGTAGGAACGGCCCTGGTACAGGAAAACCTCGCCGGGCGCCTCGTCGGTGCCGGCGAGCAGCGAGCCGATCATGGCGCAGTCGCCGCCGGCCGCCAGCGCCTTCGTACTACTCTTCAGCGTGAGGCACGCGATCTCCATTCAACGTCACCAATCTTTTGCAGAATCGTCTCTGTGAGGCGTCTGAAGTCTTGATAACATTCTTTCACAGCGGCTTGGTGACCGCCAATTGCACCATCTGCGGGTTTGAGGAGAAACATTGGCTTGCGCGATTCCTGCGCCATGGGCATCAATGAACGAT
>DATBWJ010000162.1:0-9466 GCA_036514935.1 Xanthobacteraceae bacterium | reverse complement strand
ACAAGCCCGGCCATGACGAAAACTGTGGGCTTGCGCGTCAGTGCACCGGCGCGCCCGCGCGGGCGTTCTCCAGGAGCCGGCCGTAGCCGGAAAGCTGCCCGCTTTCGCCGACAAGCCGGAGCGCCGCCCAGAACGAGGCCTGCGTGCTCGCTACCACCGGGATGCCGCAGCGCTCCTCGACCGGCTTGGCCACGCTGAGCGTGCGCAGGCCGCCGCAGGAGATCAGCGCGGCCTCGGCGTCGGGCGCCCGCCGGCAGGCTTTTACGGTGAGATCGACGATCTCCTGCGGGCTCTTGCTGATCGCGCCGGTGCCGAACTCGGTGATGCCGAAGGCCTCGAGCGCGCGCACCTCAAAACCCTTGGCCGCGAGGAACTCCGTCAGGCGCTTGTTGACCTCGTCGGCATAGGCGGTGCTCACGGCGATCCTCTTGGCGCCCACCGCGCGCAGCCCGTCGACCACCGCCTGGCTCATGGTGCTCGCCGGCAACCCGCTCGCGCGGCGCACGCGCGCGAGCAGCTCGTCGTGGAACTCCGGCCCGCGATAGAAGGTCAGCGAAGTGCCGATCACCATCACCGCCTCGACGCCCTTGCCGGCGAGGTACTCGGCGGCAGGCACGATCTTGTCGACGGCGGCGTCGTAGCCCGCGGGCGTGAGCGCGCGCACGCCGGTCCCGCGCGCGATGAAATTGACCTGCGGGTACATCGCGCGCCCCTCCTCGGGCACGCGGTCCTCGGCGAACGGCACCACCAGTCCAATCGTGATGTTGTCGCGCATGCGCGTCTGCCGCGGTTAGCTCTTGACCAGCACCGGCCCCGTGCCCTGCGGGCGCTCGTTCTCGCTCATGATGCCGAGCCGCCTGGCGACCTCGGTGTAGGCCTCGACCAGGCCGCCGAGATCGCGGCGGAAGCGGTCCTTGTCGAGCTTCTCGTTCGACTTGGTGTCCCACAGCCGGCACGAATCGGGCGAGATCTCGTCGGCGACGACGATGCGCATCATGTCGTTCTCCCACAGCCGCCCGCATTCCATCTTGAAGTCGACGAGGCGGATGCCGACGCCGAGGAACAGCCCGCACAGGAAATCGTTGACGCGGATGGCGAGCGCCATGATGTCGTCGATCTCCTGAGGGTTGGCCCAGCCGAAGGCGGTGATGTGCTCCTCCGACACCATGGGATCGCCGAGCGCGTCGTTCTTGTAGTAGAACTCGATGATCGAGCGCGGCAGTTGCGTGCCCTCCTCGATGCCGAGACGCTGGCTGAGCGAGCCGGCGGCGACGTTGCGCACGACGACCTCGAGCGGAATGATCTCAACCTCGCGGATGAGCTGCTCGCGCATGTTGAGCCGGCGGATGAAGTGCGTCGGCACACCGATGTCGTTGAGGTGCTGAAAAACGTATTCCGAGATGCGGTTGTTGAGGACGCCCTTGCCTTCAATCACCTGATGCTTCTTCGCATTGAAAGCGGTGGCGTCGTCCTTGAAGTGCTGGATCAGCGTTCCGGGCTCGGGTCCTTCATAGAGAACCTTCGCCTTGCCCTCGTAGATGCGGCGACGGCGGCTCATCGGGGTATACCGTGATTTGAGGAAATCCATCGAATGCCGGACTCCGGTCTTGGTTCGAGGTCCGCGGCGGCGGTGGGCGGCGACACCTGGCATCGGCCTGCCCCTCCGCACCGGCAAGGTAGCCGAACGGGGTGCCGAGCACAATCGAGATAGTGCCGGCGAGCGGCGATCGCAATGGCAATGTTTAATCCGCCGCGAGTTGCCTTGACGGCCGCCCCTCGGTATGCAAGGCGGCGATTCATCGTGGCCGTTAACGACTGCGGGCGCTGTCAGTCGTCGGCATGTGATTGTCAACACCGGCACGCCAGCGGGGACGAGATGACCACCTTCGACAAACGCGAGGAAGAGTTCGAGAAGCGGTTCGCGCACGACGAGGAGCTCAGGTTCAAAGCGACGGCACGGCGCAACAAGCTGTTTGGACTGTGGGCGGCCGACAAGCTCGGGCTTTCCGGCGCCGCCGCCGCGGCCTATGCGAAGGACGTCGTGATGGCCGACTTCGAACAGCCGGGCGACGCCGACGTGCTGGGCAAGGTGCGCAGGGATTTGGACGCCAAGAACATCGCGCAGTCGGACGCCGACCTGCGCCGCACGATGGAGCAGCTGATGGAGCGGGCGATCGCCGAGATCAGGGCCGGCAAATAGGTGCCGCGCCCGGCTGCGAGGCCGCTTCGCCTGCGCCCGTGCGCGAGCCGACGTTTGCCGCCATTGGCGCGCTATCGCCCGTCGACCGGCGCGAGCCGGCGCGGCGACGCCGTTCGAGCGTGAGGGCGGGCGCCGGAATGGGCGCGCCGAAGCGCAGGCCCTGCATGGCATCGACGCCGGCCCCGCGCAGAAACGCGTACTGCTCGACCGTCTCCACCCCCTCCGCCGTCACCTGCATGCCCAGCGCGCGCGCCAGGCCGACGATCGCGAACAGGATGGTGGCGGCCTCCTCGGTGCGTCCGAGGCTGGCGACGAAGCCGCGATCGATCTTGAGCCGGTCGAATTCGAAGTTGCGCAGATAGATGAGGCTCGAATATCCGGCCCCGAAATCGTCGAGCGCGAATCGTATCCCGAGCGCTTTCAGGCTGCGCATGTTGCGCAGCGTCGTCTCGAAATCGCCGACGAACGTGCTCTCGGTCAGTTCGAGCTCGAGCCGCCGCGGATCAAGCCCAGTCTCCTCCAGGATGCGCGCGACCGCCTTCACGAAGTCGAGACGGCGAAGCTGCAGCGGCGAAACGTTGACCGCCAGCACGAGGTCCGGCCACGCCGCCGCGTCGACGCTCGCGCGCCAAAGGACCCACTCGCCCAGCTCGGCAATGAGGCCGCCGTCCTCGGCGATCGGGATGAACTCCACGGGCGAGACTGCGCCGAGCTGCCGATGGTCCCACCGGCACAGCGCCTCGACGCCCATGATCGTCGTGCCGTCGCCGCACACGATGGGCTGGTAGACAAGGCCTAGCTCGCGTGCGGCCAGCGCACGCGACAGGTCGTTGCGCAGCCGCGCCTGCCGTTGCACCTCCGCATCCATGGTGGAATTGTAGATGCACGCGCGGTTGCGGCCTTCCTTCTTGGCGCGGTAGAGCGCAACGTCGGCGCAGACCATGACGTCGCCCGCCGCCGCCGCCGTCTCGTCGACGACCGCGACGCCAACGCTTGCACCGACGTTCAGGCAGTGGCTCGCGATCACACATGGTTCGCGCAGGGCGGCGATGATGTTGTCGGCGAACGCCTGCAACTCGGCCGGCTCGCACGCGTTTGGCCGGATGATCGCGAACTCGTCGCCGCCCAGCCGGGCCACGAAATCATTGTCGCGGACCGAGCGCGCGAGCAGCCCGGCGACGTGGCGGATCAGCTCGTCGCCGACATAATGCCCGAACGTATCGTTGATATCCTTGAAGCGATCGATGTCGACGTAGATGAGGGCGGCGCGCGCGGCGCCCGCGTGCGCGCGCGCCACCTCCGCCTCGAGCCTTTCGGCGAACGGGGCGCGGTTGGCGAGCCCGGTGAGCGCGTCGCGCAGCGCGAGGCGCTTAATCTCGTCCTGTCCCGCCGCGATGGCCGCGCTCGTCCGCCGCACGTAGCCGATGGCGAGCACGGTCAGGCATGCAAACACTGCGAACTCGATGCCGATGACCAGCCAGAAGACCTGGCGGGAGGCGAGCATCTGCGTGTCGGCGGTCGCGGCGATGATACCGAGCAGTCGCCGCTCGATGCCATGTAGTTCGTCGATGGCCGCGGTGGTAGCCTGCCACCACGAAGCCGGCGCAACTTCGAGCGCCGTCGCGGTGCGCGTGAGGGCGAGGAGCCGCTTGCGCATCGACTGCACGGCGACCGCCGCCCCGCCGCTCTCCCACTCAGCCCAGACGTCGCGCAGGTCCGCCGTGGCCAGGATCGCGAACTCACGGAGATTGTCGCGGTGCCTGGCCGCGGCCTCGACGAACAGCGGATAGTAGTCGGGATCGAACTGCGCGCGGATGGCGAGCGCATGCCCGATCGCCCGCTCGCGCCCGGCGCTTTCCTTGGCGGCGGCGAGCGCGCGGTAGGCCAGCATCTGGCGCGTGAGGGGCGCAGTTTCCACATCCAGGACCAGCTCGGCGTACAGGCTGAACAGGGATTCGATGGTCTCGTCGTAGAAGGCGAGCACCCCGTGCACGTCGAGCGCGCGCCGGTCGATGGCGGAGCGCCGCTCGGGCAGGCGGGCAAGCAGATGGTGCAGCCGAGCGTCGCGGCTGCCGCTTTGCACGTCGGCCGCGGCCGGCTGCCCATCGCGGGCGGCGAAGTCGCGCAGCGCCCGGTCCGTGCGCCTGCGCTGCTCGGCGAGGCTGCTGCCACCCGCACTGGCTGCGAGCACCGCGGCGATCGAATGGCCCCGTTCCTTCTGCAATTCATGCACGAGGCCAGAGATTTTTTCGGCGAGGGCGACCGACTGGCGCACCGCCTGCACCCGCCGAAAGTCGAGATAGTGGCCGTGCGCGATCAAGACGAGCGGAACGGCGATGGCGAAGAGCGCCAGCGCGGCGGCGGCCAGCAGTCGAAGCGACAGGCTCGCGCGCGGCTCGGCCGCATGAGAGCGGCCGCGCGCGCAGTCTGGTTCGCCGAGAAGTGGTCGCGACGCCGCCATCATGGCCGTCGTTGCCACGACCGCTATTAAATTAGCGTGTTGATGGGGAAATGCCTGACAAGCGCGGTGCCGTCGGCGGGCACAAGTCCCGCGCGTAGTAAGATTTTGGTAAAATCGACCCTGCCTGGCCCAGTCGGACGCCGACCTGCGCCGCGCGATGGAGCGGTTGACGGGGCGGGCGACCGCTGAGATCAAGGCTCGATGGCACGCGACTCGTGGGCGGCATGCTCCTGCCTCCCCCTGCAAGGGGCAGGGATGGGGTGGGGCTCTGCAATTGACTCACGCAGCAACGAAAGCGGGAACTAGCGCTGCTTGGGCACCACCAGGGTCTGCGGCCGGCGCGCCTGCGCGGTGTTGAACAGCGAGAACGTTCGATTGACGTAATTGGTGACGCCGCTGACCGCATTGGCGAATTCGCGCAGCTGCGGCGTCATCTCGGCTTCGACGAGCTTGACCGGGCGTGACGGATCCTCGGTTTCGAAGCGAACGTAGAACCACGGCTCCCCGCGTCGGAGCACGAGATCCTTGCTGGTATCGTACCACTCGAGCGCCCACATCATCGTTCGCGGCCACACGTGGATGGGAAAGCGCCCGCCGATCACGACCCCGGGCCATGGCTGCCGTGCATAATGGGCGAAAGGCGGCAGCTGGGTGACGTATATCGGCTCGTCGGCAATGAACAGATAGGGCGTTTGAATCTGCACGATGGGGCGGTCCGGGTGCCGCCACTCCTTGGAGGACACGAGGACCGCGATTTGGCCGAGTTGTTTCGTGCGGATGGCCGACCTGTCTCCCTCGGCATTGATGAGAACAGACTCGTTGGTCTTCTCATTCTTGCCGATGCGCAAGGTGACGTCGATCGGACACGATACCTCGAAATGTCTCGCTTCGTGATCGAGCACTGCGGGGCAGTAGCGAACAGATTTTGCGTGGCGGCTGATCGTCTCGTCCCTCGAAATCTTCCGCGGCGCATCGAAGATGACGGTCGCCTTGTCGGAATCGAGCAACCAGCCGACCTGCGCCGCGCGGCCGGCGGGACGATGCTTGCGTTTGAACAGGCTCAACATGGCACGTCAACAGCGGACCATCAGGCTGCATTTCACCAAGGCGCGGTAACGATTGCAACAGCCATCGCCCCTCGATCGGGCAGAAACGTTAATGTCGCCCGGGTCTATGCCACGCTCGCCTCGCGCCGTGCCGCACTGCGCCCGCTCGCGCCGACCGCGCGCTGCCGGCACGCTCACGAGGCCCGGGCGATCGCGGCGGCCAAACGTTCGAGCACGCCGGCGACGTCCGCCTCGATCTCGCCCGCCGGCACCTCGATGATCCGATAGCCGCGCTCGCCGAGCCAGGCGCGCTTGCGCGCGCGCGCCTCAGCCGCCTGCGCGCTCTCCTCGTTCGGCACGATGTCGATCACCGTGCGCAGCGCGAACGATACGAGATCGGTGATGTACGGGCCCACCGGCACCTGCCGTTTGAATCCGAGGTCGGCGAAGCGGCGATCCTTGACCAGCGCCTCCCACAGCATGCGCTCAGCGTCGGTCGGATTGCGGCGCAGCAGGCGCGAGAGCCCGCGCACCGGCGCACGCTCGGAAGGCACGCGCCCCTCGCCGTGCTCGGCCAAGAGCGCGCGCAGCTTGGCGGCCTCCTCGCCGTCGAGGACGCCGCCGCGCGCCGGACCCTTGCGTCCCTCGGCGATCGCCATGATGACGCCGGACAGCGTCTGGATGTCCTGCTGGCTCGGCTGCATGCGCGCGAAAATGTTGCGCAGGTTGACCAGCATGGTGGCGCGCTTTTCCGCCGGGCGGAAGAACTCGACCTTGTCGAGCTCGCGCTCGACTTTGGCGAACAAGGCCTCGATCTGCTGCTTTTGCGCCGGCGCCGATTTTTGCGGGATCGCGAACGGCAGCGCGCCGCCGGTGCCAAGCTTGAACCACTCATAGGTCACGATCGCCACCGCCTGGGCGAGATTGAGCGAGGCAAACGCCGGGTTGACCGGAAAGGTAACGATGCGGTCGGCGAGCGCGACCTCCTCGTTCATGAGCCCGATGCGCTCGCGGCCGAAGATGACGGCGGCGGCCTCGCCGGCGGCCACGCGCGCCGCCATTTCGCGCGCGGCGTCCTCGGGGCTCACCACCGGCTTGGCCTGGTCGTGCGCGCGCGCCGTCGTGGCAAGCACCAAGGTGCAGTCGGCGATCGCGGCCGCCAGCGTGGGGAAGACAGCCGCCCCATCGAGCACGCGGTCGGCGCCCGCCGCCATCATGCGCGCCTGCGGGTTGGGCCACCTCTGGCGCGGCGCTACCAGGCGCAGCCGTGCCAGCCCGAAATTCGCCATCACGCGCGCCGCCGCCCCGATGTTCTCGCCGAGCTGCGGCTCGACCAGGACGATGATCGGTCCTGGCATTTCCACCCAATTCTTGGTTTTGTCGGTTCCCGCGCCGGGCATGGGGGCTAGAAAACCAGGATATCGGTCATGGTTGCGATGCCGGCGATAGCTGCGGTCGACTCCGGCGTACGGTCGCGCTGCGGGAGCCGATAGAGCCGTTGGTAGTTCCGCTCGATGAGTGCGCAGATCGCGCACCGGTCGGCGTCGCAGTAGCGGTCGGGCGCAAACTCGATCACCAGCGGCACCTTCCCGATGAAAGCGCCGAGGCCGGCGACCGCCGCCGGCTCCAGCCCCTCGACATCGATCCACACCAGGCCAACGCGCTCGGCCGCGATGGCCTCTTGTTGCAGGATTGCGTCGAGGCGCAATATCGACACATCGACTCGCTCGATGCCGTCGATCGACGGCGGCGCGCCGACGGTGTGATGCCCGGCATTGCGTGGATGCAGATAGAGGACTGCGCTGCCGGCGCGGTCGCCCACCGCCGCCTCGATCAGCATGACGGCACCGGCAAGGTCATTGGCCTTGAGGTTCATGGCAAGGAGCCGCGCATTGCGCGGTTCGGGCTCAATCGCAAGCGCGCGCGCAAAGCGGCCGGTTTTCATGGCATAGACCGTCTGCGTGCCGATGTTGGCGCCGGCATCCACAAACACCGCGTCGGCCGGCAGGCGACCGGCCTCCGCCAGCACGTCGACCGCGAATTCAAGATCGTCACGCTGCCAGCTTCCGCGCCACATCAGCGCATTGGCGATGACGCGGTCAGAGGGGTCAACGAAGAAGTTCGCGTCGGCGTTGCGGCAATAGACCAGGTGGCCGCGCGCCGCGAGTGCATTGAGGACGGTCTCGCGGAAGCTGCGATGGCCGACGAGGACGGGCTCGAGCACGCGGCGCCGCAGCGCGCGGCGCCAGCGGTCGACGGCGCCCCGCGCCTCCCGAATTGTGGATCGTATCGCCAAATTCCGCCCGTTTTCGTGGCCGCCGGGACCAATCCAATCCTACCACACTCGTGCGGCACGCCGATCAACAGCAACCGGCCTCTCGCCTGCGCAAACTTTCTCACGCGAGCGGGGGGTGCTATAGCGACCCCCGCCGGTCCGGCGGCCCGATCGTCTGCAGCCGCCACCCGCCTCCCCCGCCCGGCACCCTGTATAGCACCGCGCGCTCGATTAAGAGGTCGATGAGCAATGGCGAAAATCAAGGTCAAGAATCCGGTGGTCGAGCTCGACGGCGACGAGATGACCCGGATCATCTGGCACTACATCAAGGACAAGCTGATCCATCCCTATCTCGACCTCAACCTCATCTACTACGACCTCAGCATCCAAAAGCGCGACGAGAGTGGTGACCAGATCACGGTCGAGGCGGCCGAGGCGATCAGGCGGGTCGGCGTCGGCGTCAAGTGCGCGACGATTACGCCCGACGAGGCGCGGGTGAAGGAGTTCAACCTCAAGGAAATGTACCGCTCGCCCAACGGCACCATCCGCAACATCCTGGGTGGCGTCATCTTCCGCGAGCCGATCATCTGCCGCAACGTGCCGCGCCTGGTGCCGGGCTGGACCAAGCCGATCATCATCGGCCGCCACGCCTATGGCGACCAGTACCGGGCGACCGATTTCAAGGTGCCCGGCAAGGGCAGGCTGTACCTGAGCTTCGTGGGCGAGGACGGCAGCAAGATCGAGCGCGAGGTGTTCGAGTTCCCGGGAGCGGGCGTCGCCATGGCGATGTACAACCTCGACGACTCAATCCGCGACTTCGCGCGCGCCTCGCTCAACTATGCCCTGATGCGCGGATACCCGATCTACCTCTCCACCAAGAACACCATCGTCAAGGTCTACGACGGCCGCTTCAAGGACATTTTCCAGGAACTCTACGAGAAGGAGTTCAAGGCCGAGTTCGCCAAGCGCGGGCTGACCTACGAGCACCGGCTGATCGACGACATGGTGGCGGCGGCGCTGAAATGGTCGGGCGGCTACGTGTGGGCGTGCAAGAACTACGACGGCGACGTGATGTCCGACGCGGTGGCGCAGGGCTACGGCTCGCTCGGCCTGATGACCTCGGTGCTGATGACGCCGGACGGCAAGACCGTGGAGGCGGAGGCTGCGCACGGCACGGTGACGCGGCACTATCGCCAGCACCAGCGCGGCGAGGAGACCTCGACCAACTCGATCGCCTCGATCTTCGCCTGGACGCGCGGGCTTGCCCACCGCGCCAAGCTCGACGACAACGCCGCGCTCGCGCACTTTGCCACGACGCTGGAGAAGGTCACCGTCGGCACGGTCGAGGCGGGGGCGATGACCAAGGACCTCGCCATCCTGGTGAGCGCCGACCAGAAGTGGGTGTCAACCACCGGCTTCCTCGACCACGTGGCGGACAACCTCAGCAAGGCGATGAGCCTTTAGCTTTACTTACGGGTCGCCGC
>DATBWJ010000161.1:0-4822 GCA_036514935.1 Xanthobacteraceae bacterium | reverse complement strand
GCGCTCGCCTGGAGCGCAGGCACGGCCGCCTATCCGACCCGAAACATTCAGATCATCGTGCCGTTCCCGGCCGGGGGCCCGACCGACACGGTCGCCCGCATGGTGGCGGAGAAACTGCAACAGAGTTTTGGCAAGCCGGTGATCGTCGAAAACAGGCCCGGCGGCGGCACCCTGATCGGCGCCGAAGCGGTGATGCGCGCGGAAGCGGACGGGCACACCATCCTGTGCGCGACCGTCAGCACGCTGGCGATCGCGCCCACGCTCTACAAGCAGCGCAAGTTCAACCCCACGGCCGCGCTCGCGCCGGTCATCCTCGCCGTCGAGACGCCGCTCGTGTGGGCGGTCAGCGCCAAGCACACCGTCAGCACCGTCGCGCAGCTCCTGGCCTACGCCAAGTCGCATCCGGGCGAGCTCAAGTTCGCCTCGGTGGGGCGCGGCACCATCCCGCACCTCTTGGGCGAGATGGTCAAGGGAGCCGCCGGCATCGACATGCAGCACGTCCCCTACAAGGGCAGCGCGCCCGCGCTGAGCGATCTCGCGGCCGGGCACGTCGACGTGATGTTCGACCAGATGGGGCCGGTGATGGCGCTTGTCCAGGGCGGCAAGCTGAAGGCGCTGGCGATCGTGGCCGCCAAGCGCTACGCGGCTGCGCCCGACCTGCCGACCATGCAGGAGGTGGGCTATCCGCTGCTCGCGCGCACGATCTGGACTTCGTTCAGTGTTCCGGCGGGGACGCCGGCGCCGGTCATCCAGGTGCTCAACGCCGAGATCGACAAGGCGCTACAGGATCCCAAGGTGAAGGGCACGCTGGAGAAGTCGAGCGTATTCGTCGTCGGCGGCCCGCCCGAGCGACTGCGCGAAGTGTGGCACAGCGACGAGGCGTTCTGGCGCGACGCGCTGACCAAGGCGAACATCGAGCTCGAGTGAGCCGCGCGCGGGCGCTCCGCGCCGTCAGCGCGCGCCTCGCATCATTGCGGGCGATGCAACGTAATCTTGCCCCGGCGCGCGCCGGCACGCGCACCGCCCATTTGGGTATCATTTTTGAAGGGAGATACCTCGACTCCGGCTGGACACCGGCAGGCGCGGCGCCCGCAACCTCAGCGCCCGGCGGTGCCGGCGCGGTCAAGCAGGCGCGCGAGCTCGCGTTTCACGCGGGCGACGACTTCATCCCAGTCATCGGGGCGGCGCTGCCGGAACAGGCGCGCGCTCGGGTACCAGGGCGAATCCTCACGGTCGAGCAGCCATCGCCAGTCCGCCAGAAAGGCGAGCAGAATCCAGGTCGGGCGGCCGAGCGCGCCGGCGAGATGAGCGACCGCGGAGTCCACCGTCACGACCACGTCCACCAGCGAGGCGAGCGCCGCGGTCTCCAGGAAGTCGGTGAGCCGCGGCCCGAAATCCGCGATGTCGGCGCGGCGGTCGAGCGTCGCGCGATCACGATCGGGCACGTCCTTTTGCAGACTGACGACCTCGATCGGCAAATCAGTGAGCGGCAGCAGGGCGTCAAGCGGCATCGAGCGATTGTGGTCATTCCAATTGTCGGGGTTTCCGGACCAAGCAATTCCCACGCGCAGCCTGCCGCCACTGCGCAGCCTGGCTCGCCACGCCTCGATCATGTCGGCTGGCGCCGAGAGGTAGCGCGGCATCGCCGGAACCGTGTCGAGCCGTGTCGCAAAGGCCAGCGGCAGGCTCATCAGCGAACAATGAAAATCGAATGGGGGCGTCGCCGGCCCGCCCGCCACCACCTCGTGAACACCTGCAAGTCGTGCGAACAGTCGCGCGAGCGCGAGCGGCACCGTCACCACCACGCGCGCGCCGCGCTCGGCCAGCAGGATGGCGTAGCGGCTGAACTGGATGCTGTCGCCAAATCCTTGTTCGGAGTGCAGGAGGATTGTCTTGCCGGCGATATCCTCGTTGCCGCGCCAAAAGCGTTGGAAAAAATCGGCAGCTTGCGGCCGATGGCGGTCGAGCTGCCATCGCCATTCGTGCTCCTCCCAGCCACGCGCGAAATCGCCCAGGAGAAGCCGGGCATAGGCCGAGTTGACGTGCGCTTGCGCGTAATCCGGATCGATCGCGAGCGCCGCATCGAAGCTTGCCCGCGCTTCCTCGAAGCGCCCGAGCTGTACCAGGCTGTTGGCACGGTTGTTGAGAATTACCGGGTCATCGGGCCGCAGCGCCAAGGCCCGCTCGTAGCACGCCAAGGCCTCCACGGCGCGGTTGACCCGCTGCAGCGTCAGGCCACGGTTGTTGAGCGTGTCGGGGAGATCGGGTCGAATCGCCAGCGCCTTGTCATAGTCCGCCAACGCCTCCTCGAAGCGTTTGAGCTCATCGAGCGCAACGCCGCGGTTCTTCAGCGCCTCGCAGTAGTCCGGCCGGATCGCCAATGCGGCGTCGTAACTCTCGATTGCCTCCGCCAGACGCCTGAGCCGGTGCAGGCAGATGCCGCGGTTGTTAAGCATCTCGGGACGATCGGACTGTATCGCCAACGCCTGCTCGTAGCTCGCCAGCGCATCCTCATAGCGCTTGATCTCGTAGAGGCAGATGCCGCGGTTGTTGAGAGCCTCGGAGTAATTCGGCCGCACGCGCACCGCCTGCTCGTAGCTCGCCAGCGCCTCGTCGTAGCGCTTGAGCCGGCGCAGCGCGTTGCCGCGGTTGTTGAGCGCCCGGGCCGTATTGGGCCGCATCGCGAGCACCCGGTCGTAGCTCGCCACGGCTTCCTTGAAGCGCCCGAGCGCGTAGAGCGTGTTGCCGCAACCGTAGAGCGCCTCGGGGTGGTCCGGCCGGATCGCCAGCGCGCGCTCGTAGCTCGCCAGCGCGTTCATGTGATTGCCGCGGCGCGACTGCACGACGGCAAGCAAATGCAGGGCATCGACGTGATCGGCCTCGGCGGCCAGGATCGCGAGACAAATGCGTTCCGCTTCGTTGAGACGGCCAAGTTCATGCGCCGCGTGGGCGCGCGTCAGAGCATCGGACAAGCTCGACACAGCCTCTGGCACGTGAAAAGGGCTCTCTGCGCAAACCCCGCGATCGCGGCGGACTCTACGCGTGGCCGGCAGAGTCTGCCAAGGGCGCCATGACGCGCGGGACCCGGCGCCGTCACTGCGCGGGGCGCTCTGCGCCACCTTCCCGGCGGGCGATCCGGTCCGCAAGCGCGGCCGCCACGCGGGCGATGACTTCATCCCAGTCATCGGGGCGGCGCTGGCGGAACAGGCGGGCCGTCGGGTACCAGGGCGAATCCTCGCGGTCCAGCATCCAGCGCCAGTCCGGTACAAACGCCAGCAGGATCCACGTCGGCCGACCGAGCGCGCAGGCGAGGTGCGCGATGGCAGTGTCGACGGACACGACAACGTCCATCAGCGACGCCAAGGCGGCGGTCTCCAGGAAATCCGTATGCTGGAGCCCGAAATGGGCAATGTCTGCGGCGTGGGCGTTGAGCATGACCTTGTCCTGAGGCGACACGTCCCTTTGCAGGCTGACGACCTGTATCGGGAGGTCGAGCAGGGGCAGCACGGCGCTCAACGAAATCGATCGCTCGTGGTCATATTTGTGGGCCGGATTTCCCGACCACGCGATCCCAACGCGCGGCCTGCCGTCGGGACGGAGCTTCGCATCCCACGCTTTCACCAGATCCGAGGGTGCGCTCAGGTAGTGCGGCGCCGCGGGAATCGTCGCCAGCCGTGTGCCGAACGCGAGGGGAAGGCTCAGAAGCGGACAGTGAAAGTCAAATTGAGGCAGCGGCTCGCCTCGGGCGTGCACCACGTGGGCACCTGCAAGGCCGGACAAAAGCCGCTTGAGGCGCGGCGCCACCTCCAGAATGACGTTGGCGCCTCGCTCAGAGACCAGTCGCGCATAGCGACAGAACTGGATCGTATCTCCGTAGCCCTGCTCGGCGTGCAGGAGAATCGTCTTGCCCGCGATGTCGTCTTTTCCGAGCCACAGGGGTTGCATGAAATTACGTCGGGTATGTCGCTGATGCTCGGTCTGCCATCTCCATTCATGCTGTTCCCAGCCGCGGTCAAAATCGCCCGTCAATAGCCGGCAAATCGCTCCATTCATATGAGCACTGGCGAGATCGGGCCGCAGCGCCAGCGCCGCGTCATAGTCTGCCAGCGCCTCCTCGATGCGCTTGAGCTGTTGCAGGGCGAGGCCGCGGTTGTAGAGCGCTTCGGGATAGTGCGCTTGGATCGCCAACGCCCGGTCGTAGCTCGCCAGCGCGTCCGCGTAGCGCTTGAGTTTGCAGAGGCTGATGCCGCGGTTGTTGAGCGCCTCGGCGTATTCGGGTTGCACCTGCAACGCCTGCTCGTAGCTCGCCAGCGCCTCCTCGTAGCGCTTGAGCTCGTAGAGGCTCATGCCGCGGTTGTTGAGAGCCTCGGCGTAATTCGGCCGCACGCGCACCGCCTGGTCGTAGCTCGCCAGCGCCTCGTCGTAGCGCTTGAGCCGGCGCAGAGCGTTGCCGCGGTTGTTGAACGCCCGGGCCGTATTGGGCCGCATCGCGAGCACCCGGTCGTAGCTCGCCACGGCTTCCTTGAAGCGTCCGAGCGCGTAAAGCGTGTTGCCGCGACCGTAGAGCGCCTCGGGGTGGTCCGGCCGGATCGCCAGCGCGCGCTCGTAGCCCGCCAGCGCCTGCCGGTGGAGGCCGCGGCGGGCCTGTGCGGCGGCCAACAGATGCGCCGCATCGAAGTGATCCGCCCGCGCCGCGAGAATCGCTCGGCACAGCCGCTCGGCCTCCTCGAGCGTGCCCTGCTGATAGGCGGCGAGCGCGCGCTCGAGCGTTTGGGCGAGGGTGAGCGCAGATTTTGGCACAGGCGCCTCCGGGCGCCGCCAC
>DATBWJ010000160.1:0-19651 GCA_036514935.1 Xanthobacteraceae bacterium | reverse complement strand
CCCGCCGCTCCCGCGAGCACGACCGCCAGCGCGTGGCCCCAGTGCATGGTTGGCCTCCTCTCTAGTCAGGCCGGAGATCCGATCTTGTATTAGCCTACCGAATTCGGCGACAAGGGGGCGAGGCCGCGCTTCGCCGCAGGCGCGCGCCGAGCCGCCAACGATGGAGACGGCCGGACCCGCGGCGGACGGGCCGGCGCTCCTCGCTTATCGCGGGCGCGGGACCCCTTGCTCCGCTGCCGCCGGGGCCTCGTTTGCCGCCAACTGCTCGCCTCCCGAAACCGGGTCTCCACGCATGGCGCGCTACGATTTCCGCACTCCCCGCCTCTTCCTCGATCAGCCGCTCGCGCCCGGAGCGAGCGTGTCGCTCGACGCCGCCCAGACCCACTACCTGGTCCACGTGCTGCGCCAGAAGCCTGGCGACGCGGTGCTCGTTTTCAACGGACGCGACGGCGAATGGCGGGCGCGGCTCGATCGGCCGTCCAACCGTGCCGCGGTCGCCGTCGAGACGCAGGCGCGCGCGCAGACCATGGCCGCCGACCTGCATTATCTGTTCGCCCCGCTCAAGCGCGCCCGGCTCGACTATATGGTGCAGAAGGCGGTTGAGATGGGGGCGGCGCGCCTGCAGCCGGTCTTGACCCGCCACACCCAGGCCGAACGCGTCAATGCCGCGCGCATGCGCGCCAACGCCATCGAGGCGGCCGAGCAGTGCGGCATCCTCAACCTGCCGGAGGTCTGCGCACCGCTGGCGCTCGATCAGGCGCTGGCGGCGATCGAACCCACGCGCCTGTTGGTGTTTTGCGACGAGGAGGCGCCGGGCGCGGACCCGGTGGCGGCGCTGGCGAGGGCGGGCGGCGGCCCGCTGGCGGTGCTGATCGGGCCGGAGGGCGGCTTTGCCGAGGAGGAGCGGGCGATGGCGCTCCGGCGCGCCCGCGTGGTGCGCCTGGCGCTCGGGCCGCGCATCCTGCGCGCCGACACCGCCGCCGTCGCAGCCCTGGCGCTGGTACAGGCGGTGCTCGGCGACTGGCGCTGAACCAGCGTGACTTTCGCGCCACGGTTGGCCGCAACCGACATCCCCTCTCTTGACCGAGGGGGCGGCGCGCGGCACCGTTGCCGCCAGTATGCGGGGAACCAGGATGCGCATCGGCCTTCGTTTCGGCCTTGCCGTCGGGGCAGTGCTCGCGCTGGCACTGCCGGCACGGGCGGCGAACTTTCTTGAACTGAATTTCGGCCTGTCGGGGCCGCGCTACGACGCTGTCGTCCCCTTGTGCGAGGACGGCGGCGTGCTGGCGAAAATCCAGTCCCGCTTTGCCGAAAAGGAGAGCCGGTTCTGGAACTCCGACCTGCGCATCATCGGCTTCGAGAACGTCGGCGAGCGCACGTTCATGCCCCGGCACCACGCCGCAATCCCGCGCCGGTTCTGCAGCGGGAAGGCCGTCATTTCCGACGGCACCGTGCGCCCGCTCCATTATTGGATCGGTGAGAACACCGGGGCGATCGGGGTGACCTCGGGCGTCGAATGGTGCGTGGTCGGCCTCGACCGCAACTGGGCCTACAGCCCCGCCTGCCGGATGGCGCGCCCCTGACCGTCGCCGCATTTGTTCTTGATTTGTTCTTAACAATGGGCTAGTCTCCGCGCCCGTGCCATCATTGGGTTGGAGGCGTCCATGTTTGCAATCCGACTGCGCGCCGCATGTATCGCCATCGCTGCCATCGCTGTGTTCGCGCTGTCGGTCGGCGCGCCGCTGGCTCAGGACCGGCGGCAGAACGAGCCCGGTCAATTCGACTTCTTCGTGCTGTCGTTGTCGTGGTCGCCCTCCTTCTGCGAAGCTTCGAGCGAGCGGGCGGTCGCGCCTCGCCCGGAGCAGTGCGGGAGCCGACCCTATTCCTTCGTGGTCCATGGGCTGTGGCCGCAATACGAGCGCGGCTTTCCCGAATACTGCCAGGTGCCGGCGCCAAAACTCAGCCGCGACATCGTGTCCTCGATGCTCGACCTGATGCCGAGCCCGCGCCTCGTCTTTCACGGGTGGCAGCGGCACGGGACCTGCTCGGGGCTGCCGCCGCGCGCCTTCTTCGAGGCCGTGCGCAAGGCGCGCGCCGTCGTCAAAATCCCGCAGCAATATCTCGCTCTCGGCGATCCCCTCACCGTCACGCCCGATGAGGTCGAAGACGCCTTCGTGAAGGCCAACCCGGGCCTGACGCGGACGGGCATTGCGGTGAGCTGCGATGCACGCCGTCTGAAGGAAGTGAGGATCTGCCTGACCAAGGACTTCAAGTTTCAGGAATGCGCCGAGGTCGATCGCCGCGCCTGCCGGCGCGACCAGCTCACGATGCCGCCGGTGCGCAGCGCCGAGGCGGCCGCCCGCTGACAGCGCCCCCGCCCCCGCCCGAGAGCGAGGTGCGTTCGCGCCATCTCGTTGCAGGTCGTTGCGAGGCGGGCAAAGCCCGCCGAGGCAATCTCGGCATGCGCCATCGCCTCCCCCATGTGTTCGCCAAGCTGCCGCCGGATGAGGCCGCGAGCCTCTTTCCAGCCGCGCCACGTGTGTTAGTCTTGACGCGCAGGGGCTTTGACGTTCCGCCTCCTACGGGAGGCCGGCGGAGTGACTGAGGCCGTTTGGCCGACGCTTTCCCCGTTCGTGAATGTCCAGCCGAGCCGCGGAGCCGTTCGGGCTCGGCGGCGAAGCAACCGCGGGGATAGGAGTTTCCCGATGGCAATGACCGGTACGGTCAAGTTTTTCAATGGCGAGCGAGGGTACGGCTTCATCAAGCCGGATGATGGCGGGCGCGACGTGTTCGTGCACATCACGGCGGTGGAGCGCGCCGGACTGAAGGCACTGAACGAGGGCCAACGCATCAGCTTCGACGTTGAGCCCGACAAGAAGGGCAAGGGCCCCAAGGCGGTCAACCTCGTCATCACGGGCTAACGCCTGCGACGAGGCAACGACCGTCTCCAATCCGGTCGCCTCGCTCCCGTTGCCGCCGGGAGGGCGGCCGACATGATCGGTGGCGGGCGTCAGCCGATGCGCGCCGTGCGCACAAGGCCGGTCTCGGCATTTCGCGAGTCGCCCGGCTCTCTGCTCAACGAGTGATCCTTTGCGCCGGACGCGAGCGCGCCGCAAATCGCCGCCGACATCGCTATAGCGGGATGATTTCAGGCACGCTCATGCGCCCCGCACGCCGTCATCGCGAGCCCCCGCAACGCGCGTGGCGATCCCCTTGTCGTGGATTGCTTCGGCGGGCTTTGCCCGCCTCGCAATGACCCCGCACGCCTCGAATTCATCCCGTTCTCGTCAAATGACGAAGCCCCGGACGATGGCCCGGGGCTCCTCGCCGTCCACCCGACAGAGATCAAAACCGAAAATTGAGCCCGCCGCGCACAATGCTGGCGGTGTAGTCGACACGCACGCCGGCGGGAAAACAGGTCGCGCAGGTGATGTCGCCGAGATCGACATAGAGATACTCGACCTTGGCGGTCCAGTTGCCGGCGAGCGCGAACTCGAGCCCGGCGCCCAGCGCCCAGCCCGCGTTGGTGTCGTCTGCCGATCCCGTCGGGCTGCTGGCCTCGATGTTGCCGAAGGCAAGCCCGCCCGTCAGATAGGGCATGAAGCGGTCGGCGGCATATCCAAGACGGCCGCGCACCGTGCCGAGCCAGTCGTTCCGCGTGCGGCACGTGCCGACCACGACGCAGGCGGCGCTGCCTTCGATGTTCGTCCAGTTGAGGTCGCCCTCAAGCCCCGCCACGAACTGGCCGAACTGCCAATTGTAGCCGAGCGTGACGCCGATCAGCCCGCCGGACAGGTCGATGCTGCGAACGCCAGCCCAGTCGGAATCGCCCCAGCCGCCGCCGGCGTTGATGCCCACGTAGTACCCCGTCCAGTTGTAATAGGGCATCACGGGAGCCCTCACCGCCATCTGGCGCGGCAGGTCCGCCGCTGCCGCCGGTCCGGCCATGAGCGCGGCCACCGCCACGCCCGCCAACAAAGCTCGCTTCATATCCCGTCCTCCATCAACGTTGTGCCGTACAGTATTCATGGTCTTCACCATGTCTAGTGCTAGAAAGACACACGGATTAGGCACGATAGCCTTGGTATATGGATAGTTATGTTCGTATTCCTGCCTCGTTGCTGGCACTAAGTCGCCACAATTTGCCTTGCGCGAGGCACGCCGGCGAGTCCCGGTGATCCAGATTGAGAAGACAAGGGTGTGCCTGCTGAATCGAGATTGCCGGGACAAGCCCGCCAATGACGAGTTGTTTATCCGGAAACGGTATCACAGGCCTTCGTCGCCGGGAGCCGATCGGACCTCAGAAGCGGAAGTTCACGCCCAAGCGCAGCAGGCTTGATTCGAAGTCGTGGTCGAGGCCGGTCAAGGCGTAGCGCTCGCTCCCCAGCGAGACGAACAGGTATTCGACCCTCGCCGACCAGTTGGGGGCAAGCCCCACTTCTGCTCCCATGCCGATCGTCCAGCCGAAATGCGAATGGCGTTCCGAAAGCCCGGCGGTTTGCACCTCACCGCTGCCGTAGGCAAGGCCGGCGGTGGCGTAGAGCAGGATGTTGTTCATGCCGAAGCCGAGGCGCCCGCGCAGCGTGCCGAACCAGGGGTTGGAGAACTTGAAGGCGGCAAACGTGTCGTCGGCATTCGTCACCTGCAGATCGGTCTCCACCCCGTACACGAACTGACCGAGCTGCCAGTCGTAGCCGATCTGGATGCCGCCGAGGAAGCCCAGGGGATCGGCGCTGCTGTTGTCGACCGTGCCCCACTGCAGGCCGGCGTTCAATCCGACATGAGGGCCGGCCCAACTGAAGGCGGAATAGGGCGCGGGAGCCAGGTGCCCGCGCGGAAGGTCCGCCGCGTTCGCAGCGCTCGCCGCGACGGCGGCGCCGATCAATCCGACCGTGAGCTTCCTCATGACACTCCCCATCGCGACGCTTAACCGCGCTGACGTTGCGATCGCCGAGGTGGCAGCGCGGCGGTGAGCGCGATTGCGGCGCCCGCACGGCCGTGGCAGCCTCGGAATGCGAACAAATCGTCAATTCTTCCGGTAGATTCTATCGAACCGTCGCGGTTAATCATCAGTGAAGGGCGTCTCGAAGCAAGGGGCCATGCTTAAGAAAAGGCAAATCTGCAGCGCCGGCGCCAACATCGGTTGCGGCACGCATCCATGTCGAACATGAACCTTCACAGCGTTGCACGCGCGGCCCTCGTCACCGGCGGCGCGCAGCGCATCGGGGCCGCGATCGTGCGCGCGCTCGCGCGGGCGGGCTACGGTGTCGCCGTCCATGCCCATCGCTCGGGCGCGCAGGCGCAGAGCTTGTGCGCGGAGATCGCGGCTGCGGGCCGGCGCGCTGCCGTGGTGACGGGCGACCTCGCCGACCACGAGGCTGTGCTGGAAATAGTGCCGCAGGCGGCGGCGGCGCTCGGGCCGCTCACGCTTCTCGTCAATAATGCCGGCGAGTTCGAGCCCGATGCGATCCGCCACCTCGATCCGGCCCGCTTCGACCGCCAGTTCGCCGTCAACCTGCGCGCGCCGCTCTTTCTCGCCCAGGCGTTCGCCGCCCAGATCCCGCAAGGGGCGGACGCATCCATCGTCAATCTGGTCGACCAGCGTGTCTACAAGCCAACCCCGCGTTTTGTCTCCTATACCTTGACCAAGAGCGCCCTGTTCACCGCTACCACGACGCTCGCTCAGGCGCTGGCGCCGCACGTACGGGTCAACGCCGTAGCACCCGGGCCGACCCTGCCGAGCCCGCGCCAGGACGCGGCATCATTCGCGCGCCAGGCCGCGACGCTGCCGCTCGGCCGCGGGCCTGACCCTTCCGACATCGCCGCCGCCGTGCTCTATCTTGCGGGCGCCAAGAGCGTCACCGGGGTGACCATCGCGGTCGATGGCGGCCAGCACCTTGCATGGCGCACGGTGGACGCCGACCTCGATGAATAGCGTTCTCGCACTGTGCGCGCTTGCGCACTACCTGATGATGCGATGAGCGGAGCGAAGAAAAACATCGAGCCCGAGATCGAACCCGCGAGCGAGTCGACCGAAGGCGAGGCGGCGAGCCTCCCGGAAGGTGACGTGGAGTTCGAGCTCGCCGACCCCGCCGGCCTTGCCGCCGGGCGCGAGGCCATTGTCCGCTTCGCCGCGCTCGCGCCCTCGGGAGCGGGCGTCTACCGCATGGTCGGTGGGGGCGGCGAGGTGCTCTACGTCGGCAAGGCCAAGAACATCAAGAAGCGCATCTTTGCCTACGCGCGCCCGAGCGGGCACGTCTCGCGCATCGAGCGCATGATCGCCGCCACCGCCTCGATCGAGTTGGTCTCGACCGCGACGGAAACCGAAGCGCTGCTGCTCGAAGCCAACCTCATCAAGCGGCTGCGCCCGCGTTTCAACGTGCTCCTGCGCGACGACAAGTCGTTTCCCTACATCCTGCTGACGGGCGACCACGCCGCCCCGCGAATTTGCAAGCACCGCGGCGCGCGCCCGCGCGCAGGCGACTATTACGGGCCATTCGCCTCGGCGGGGGCGGTCCACCGAACCATCACCGCGCTGGAGCGCGCATTTCTTCTGCGCTCGTGTTCGGATTCGGTCTATGAGAGCCGCACGCGGCCGTGCCTGCTCCACCAGATCAAGCGCTGCTCGGCGCCCTGCACGGGCGAGATTTCTCACAGCGATTATTCGGAGCTGGTCACCGAGGCACGCGCGTTCCTGTCCGGTCGAAGCCGGGCCGTGAAGGAACAGCTCGCCGCGGAGATGGACCGTGCCGCCGGCGCGCTCGACTTTGAGCGCGCAGCCGCGTTGCGCGATCGCTTGGCGGCGCTTTCGGCCATCCAGTCGCAGCAGGGCATCAACTTGCGCGGCATCGACGAGGCGGACGTGTTTGCCGCGCACCAGGACGGCGGCTTCACCTGCATCGAGGTTTTCTTCTTCCGGGCCGGGCAGAACTGGGGCAACCGGGCGTACTTCCCCAAGGCCGACCGCTCGCTCGCAGCGGGTGAGGTGCTCGGCGAATTTCTGGCGCAGTTCTACGACGACAAGCCGTGTCCGCGCTGCATCCTGCTCTCGCACGACGTCCCCGAGCGGGCGCTGTTGGCCGAGGCGCTCTCGATCAGGAGCGGTCGCAAGGTCGAGATCGTCGCGCCCAAGCGCGGCGAGAAGAAGCTTGTGGTCGATCACGCCGCCACCAACGCCCGCGAGGCGCTCGGCCGCAAGCTCGCCGACACGGCATCCCAGCGCAAGCTGCTCGCCGCGCTGGCGCGCGCCTTCGATCTGGCGCGGCCGCCGCGGCGGATCGAGGTATTCGACAACAGCCATATCCAGGGCACGAATGCCGTCGGCGCCATGATCGTCGCGGGCCCGGAAGGGTTCCGCAAGAATCAATACCGCAAGTTCAACATCCGAGCCGACGAATTCACGCCTGGCGACGACTACGGCATGATGCGCGAGGTGCTCACGCGCCGATTCAAGCGCCTGATCAGCGAAGCGCCGCGTTCGCCGAACGCTGGCGCAGGCGATGGTCAGGCCGCCGGCGGCGAGGAGGATTCGCCCTGGCCTGATCTTGTCATTGTCGACGGCGGCGAGGGCCAGCTCAACGTCGCGCGCGAAACCCTCCTTGCGCTCGGCGTCAGCGATGTCGCCATCGCCGCGATCGCCAAGGGACCGGACCGCGACGCCGGCTGCGAGACATTCCACCTGCCCGGCCGGCACTCCTTCCGGCTGCCCGCGCGCGATCCGGTACTTTATTTCGTCCAGCGGCTGCGCGACGAGGCGCATCGCTTTGCCGTCGGTTCGCACCGCCAGCGGCGACGGCGCGACATCCGCGATGTTGGCCTGCAGGAGATCCCCGGCATCGGCCCCAGCCGCAAGCGGGCGCTGCTGCGCCATTTCGGCACGCTCAAAGCGATCGAGCGTGCCTCGCTTGCCGACCTGGCGCAGGTGCCCGGAATCAGCGGCGATACCGCGCGGCGGATCTACGAGTTCTTTCACGAAGCCGCAGGCTAAGGCAGGTGCGTTCGGATTGACTCGCTCGACTCACGCCGAGGAGGGCGCAGGCTGACCAAGCGATCCACAGAGCGGATGCCCCCATAGGCGTTAACTTAAGCCCCCCGGCACACCTTTCCCCCGTCATGCTCCGCGCAAGCGGAGCATCCAGTAACCACGAGAAGCTGTTTTGCAACGCCATCGTGCATTACTCGCCACACGAAGTTTACTGGATCGCCCGCTTGCGCGGGCGATGACGATGGAGAGTCCGTGCATTGTGGCCTTAAGTTAACGTCGAGGGGGATGCCCCCGAGGCGCTCGCCATGGCGGCGACGGGGTGAGCGGCTGAGGTCATTCTGCCGCAACCTGCCGTGCACAGGATCGATGGAAGGGGTTGTTGCGGGCGAGGACCGGTGCTTATGTTAGGCTCATGGACGTGATTACCACGAGGTCAATACCGGCGCGTCCACTCGGGTTGCCGAACCTTTTGACCTATGGGCGCATCGCCGCGGTGCCCGCCGTCGTCGCCTGCATGTTCTGGCAGGAAGTCCTTGAGGGCGGGCTGTGGCTGCGCTGGGGGGCGCTCGCGATCTTCATTAGCGCCGGAATCACCGATCTGCTCGACGGATATTTCGCCCGAAGCTGGGGCCAGCATTCGACCTTCGGGCGCATGCTCGATCCCATCGCGGACAAGCTGTTGGTCGCATCCAGCCTGTTGATGCTCGCCGCCGAGGGCACCATCCGCGGCTGGTCGCTGTGGGCAGCGATCGTGATTCTGTGCCGGGAAATCCTGGTCTCCGGGCTACGCGAGTACCTTGCCGAGTTGCGCGTCAGCCTGCCGGTGACCCAGCTCGCCAAATGGAAGACGACGCTGCAGCTCGTCGCGGTCGGATTCCTGCTGGCAGGGGAGGCTGGCGACGCGGCGTGGGCGATCTTCACGCATACGACGGCGCCCCTGGTCACCTTCGCCGGGCTCGCGCTGTTGTGGATTTCGGCGGCCCTGACGCTCTATACTGGCTATGACTATTTCAAGGCCGGTGTGCATCATCTGATCAGGAAATGATCTGAGGAATGAGCGTGAGGGTTGTCTATTTTGCCTGGGTGCGCGAGCGTGTCGGCAAGAGCGACGAGATGGTCGAGCCGCCGGCGGGCGTGAGCACCGTCAGCGACTTGATCGACTGGCTGAGGACGCGCGGGGAGGAATATGCCTATGCGTTCGAGCGCCCGCAGGTGATCCGCGCCGCCATCGACCACGCTCACGTGAGAGCCGATGCCGTGATTGCGGGCGCGCGCGAGATTGCCTTCTTCCCGCCCATGACGGGCGGCTAATCTCCCACGACCTTGACCACGAGGTGGGATCGAGGGACGACATGACCGCTACCATTCGCCTGCAGCGTGAGGATTTTGACGCCGCCGTCGAGCAGGCCGCGCTGACGCGCGGGCGCACCGACATCGGCGCGGTCGTCGCGTTCACCGGCATTTGCCGCGGCGAGGGCATCGACGCTCTGACGCTCGAGTACTACGCGGGGATGGCGGAGACCGAGATCGTGCGCCACGTCGCGGAGGCCGAGCGGCGCTGGCCGCTCAAGGGCGTCACGGTGATCCATCGCTTTGGCCGGTTTGTTCCGGGCGACAATATCGTGCTGGTGATCACGGCGGCGGCCCACCGCGGCGATGCGTTTGCGGCGGCCGAGTTCCTGATGGACTATCTCAAGACCAGGGCGCCGTTCTGGAAGCAGGAGGAACGCGCCGGCCGCGCGTCCTGGGTTGATGCCAGAGACGCGGACGATGCCGCCGCCGAGCGTTGGAGCGCGCGACCGCACGCCGCCGAGTGACCGGCGCCAAGGGACATCCTCCCGCACCATCACAGGAGACCGCCATGATGCGTGTGCTCGTTGCAGGCGTCTTCGTGCTTCTCGTGCAGGCGGCGCTCGCCGCCGAGGTGACCTACTACAACCTGCCGGAGGGCGCCTACCCGCACGACGTTGCGCCGGCGAGCGATGGCACGGTGTGGTACACCGGTCAGCGCAAGGGCTTCCTCGGCCGGTTCGATCCGAGGACCGGCAAGCACGAAGAGATCCCGCTCGGCCCTGGTGCGGCGCCCCACGGGGTGATCGTGGGACCGGACGGGGCGGCCTGGGTCACGGAAGGCGGCCAGAACGCGATCGCGCGCGTTGATGCGGCGACCAAGCAGGTCACGCTGTTTCGATTGGCCAAGGAGATTCCCTACGCCAATCTCAACACGCTGACCTTCGACCACAACGGGGTCGTCTGGTTCACCGGTCAAAGCGGCATCTATGGCCGCGCCGATCCGAAATCAGGCAAGGTCGATGCGTGGCCGGCGCCGAAAGGCCGCGGGCCCTACGGCATCGCGACCACGCCGTCGGGAGAAGTGTGGTACGCTTCGCTCGCCGGCGACCACATTGCCAGGATCGACATCGCAACGGGCAGCGTCACCGTCGTCGATCCGCCGCGGTCCGGCGTCGGTCCGCGTCGCATCTGGTCGGATTCAAAAGGCCTGCTGTGGGTGAGCTTTTGGCACGCCGGACAGGTCGCTCGCTACGATCCGGCGACGAAGACCTGGAAGACCTGGCAGCTCCCGAAAAGCGGCAGCGGCGCCTACTCGGTCTATGTGGACGACAAGGACCGTGTCTGGCTCACCGACTTCGTCGCCAACGCCATCGTGCGCTTCGATCCCGCGACCGAGACTTTTCAGAGCTTCCCGAGCGACCGGCGCGGAGCCGCCGTGCGGCAAATGCTCGGCCGGCCGGGCGAGGTTTGGGGCGGCGAATCGGGGACGAACCGGCTGGTCGTCGTGAGAGACTGACGCGAGGTCCGAATGATTGTCTCGGGCCGCTATTTTCTTTCCCTCCCCCTGCAAGGGGGAGGGAACATATCGGCGCGATCAGCGCGGGATCAACTCATGCCGCAGCGGCACTCGTTTTCGACTCGTCATGCTCCGCGAAAGCGGAGCATCCAGTAATCACGAACGCCGGTGAGTACTGGATCGTCCGCTTTCGCGGACGATGACAATGATGAGTGAATGCCAATGACCGTTGGTACTATGCCGCGGCGGCCTTGCCCTTGGGCTGCACTTCGGCGGTGTAGTCATCGCTGAGCTGCATCGTGATCGCGCCCGGCGTGAACCGCCAGCGATCGATTTCGGACACCGCCGTGATTTCGGCCGCGGTGCCGGTGATGAAGCACTCGGAGAACTGGTCCAGCTCCTCCGGCATGATGCGACGCTCGATCACCTCGATGCCGCGGCGCTTGGCGAGTTCGATGGCGGTCCGGCGCGTCAGGCCATCGAGAAAACAGTCGGCGATCGGCGTGTGGATGTTGCCATCCTTGATGAAGAAGATGTTGGCGCCCGTGCATTCGGCCACGCGCCCCTGCCAGTCCAGCATCAGGGCGTCGGCATAGCCCATGCGCTCCGCCCGGTGCTTCTCGACCGTGCAGATGGCGTAAAGGCAGGACGCCTTGGCGAGCGCGGGCGCGGTGCGCGGGTCCGGCCGCCGGTAGTCGGCGAGCGCGAGCCGGATGCCCTTGGCGCGCTGGGCGGGATCAAAATAGCTTGGCCATTCCCAGGTGGCGATTGCAAGATGGATGGCGTTGCGCATCGCCGACACGCCGAGTTGCTCCGACCCGCGCCACGCGATCGTGCGGACGTAGGCGTTGGGCGTGCCGTTCTTTTCGACGACCAGCCGCTTGGCGGCGTCGATCTCGGCGACCGTGAACGGAATGTCGAAATCCAGGATCGCCGCCGAGCGCCTAAGGCGCTCCGAGTGCTCGGTGCACTTGAAGATCTTTCCGCTATAGGCGCGCTCGCCTTCGAACACCGCACTGGCGTAGTGCAGGCCATGGGTGAGCACGTGTATCTTGGCGTCGACCACCGGCACGAGCTTGCCGTCATACCAGATCACGCCGGGCATCTGGTCGAAAGGCACTGCCATGGCGCTTCCTCCGCATTCCGGCGCCGGCCAAGGGCTGCCGGCTATTCGGTTGACGTTGCACCGCTTTTGCGTCGGCGCTCAAGTCCAGTTATGGTGCCTCACGCCTACGAGAGCCGTTCCCGGCACCCGGCGCAACCCGAGGTTCGGCGAGCGAGCAGGCGCGCGCATGATCCTTTCACAAACCGGGTGACATACGTAACATCCAAGTCGAAATATGTCAACATGGCTGACATAAATGTCGTCCAGCGCATGACCCGCCAGCCCGGCGCGGCCGGAGACGCCCCGGAACCGATCTGGGATATCATTGAACTATTGTTCTTTGCCTACCGTGACTTCGTCGGCGATCCCGACGAGGTTCTGGCCGAGATCGGCTTCGGGCGTGCCCATCACCGGGTGCTGCATTTCGTCAACCGCAACCAAGGCATGAAGGTGGCCGACCTGCTCGATATCCTGCGCATCACCAAGCAGTCGCTCGGCCGGGTCCTCAAGCAGCTCATCGATCAGGGCTATGTGGTCCAGAAGGAGGGCGCGCAGGATCGCCGGCAACGGCTGCTCTACGTGACCGAGAAGGGCCGCCGGCTCGCGATGCAACTGGCCGACCTGCAGACGGCGCGCATCGCGCGCGCGCTGGCCGAGCTTGGTCCCGGCGGTCACGAAGCGGCGCGGCGGTTCCTGGCGGCGATGATCGAGCCGGCCGCCCGCGACGGCGTGCTGAGATTCATCGAGCGTGCCAACCACGCGCGGCGACGCGCGTGACGCCGCCTTGCGGGAGAGGGCTATGAGCGCCCGTCCCACCGCGCCCGCCGACGACGCGCCGCACCTGTTGATCATCGATGACGACCGCCGCATCCGTGGCCTGCTGTCGCGCTATCTGCAGGGTGAGGGCTACCGGGTCACCACCGCGCAGAACGCCGCCGAAGCGCGCGGGCGCCTTGCCGGTCTCGACTTCGATCTGCTCGTGCTGGACGTGATGATGCCCGGGGAGAGCGGCTTCGATCTGGTCAAGGCAATCCGCCGGGAATCGGCCGTGCCCGTCCTCATGCTGACCGCGCGCGACGCCACCGAAAGCCGCATCGTCGGGCTCGAGCTCGGCGCCGACGACTACATGTCCAAGCCGTTCGAGCCCCGCGAGCTGTCGCTGCGCATCGCCAACATCCTGCGGCGCACGCAGCCGGCGGCGGCGTCGCCGCCCGAGACGCTGCGCTTTGGGCCGTTCGTCTACCATATGGCGCGCGGCGAGCTGCGCCGCGGCGAGGAGGTCGTCCACCTGACCGACCGCGAGCGCGAGATGCTGGGCATGCTCTCTGCCTGTCCCGGCGAGACCGTGTCCCGGCACGCGCTCGCCGGCACCGGCGCCGCCGCCGGCGAGCGCGCGGTCGATGTGCAGATCAACCGGCTGCGGCGCAAAATCGAGCGCGATCCCGCCAGCCCGCTGATTGTGCAAACGGTCAGGGGCATCGGCTATCGGCTGGTGGTGTCGTCATGACGACACTCGATATCGGCATGGCGCGACTGCGCTCGGCGGCAACTCGCATCTCCAGCCTGTGGGACGCGGTCCTCGCCTGGGTCAAGGGCCGCATGCCGGCGGGCCTCTACGCGCGCTCGCTGCTCATCATCATCGCGCCCATGGTGATTCTGCAGTCGGTCGTGGCGTTCGTGTTCATGGAGCGCCATTGGAACACGGTCACGCGACGCCTTTCCGCGGCAGTCACGCAGGACATCGCGGCGCTGATCGAGGTTCACAAGGCCTACCCGCAGGACGCCGACAACGCGCAGATCCGGCGCATCGCGCAGCAGCGGCTTGGACTGGTGGTCGATTTCCTGCCGCTCAGCGAAATGCCGCCGCCGGGCCCAAAACCGTTCTTCTCGCTGCTCGATCAGGCCCTGTCGCAGGAAATCCGCAAGCAGATCGGCCGCCCCTATTGGCTCGACTCGGTCGGCCGCTCGGCGCTGGTGGAAATCCGCATCCAGCTCGACAATTCGGTGATGCGCGTGTTCGCGCGGCGCAGCGCCGCCTACGCGTCGAACTCGGAAATCTTCCTGTTATGGATGGTCGGCACCTCGCTCGTGCTGCTCACCGTCGCGATCCTGTTCCTGCGCAACCAGATCAGGCCGATCCTGCAATTGGCGGACGCCGCCGAGAGTTTCGGCAAAGGCCGTGAAGTGCCGAATTTCCGCCCGCGCGGCGCCACCGAGGTCCGGCGCGCAGCCCGCGCCTTCATCGAGATGAAATCACGGGTCGAGCGGGCGATCGAGCAGCGCACGACCATGCTGGCGGGGGTCTCGCACGACCTGCGCACCGTGCTCACCCGCTTCAAGCTCGGCCTTGCGCTTCTTCTCGACAGCGCGGAAGCCGAGGCCCTGAAGAAGGACGTCGACGAGATGAGCCGCATGCTTGAGGCTTATCTCGCCTTCGCGCGCGGCGACGCTGGCGAGCAAGCGGCGCCGATCGACATGGCCGCGTTCCTGGAGGCGCTCAAGGCGGACGTCGAGCGCCACGGCCCAAGGATTGACGTCGCTTTCCACGGCCCTCCGATCGTCCTGGTGCGGCCGAACGCGTTCAAGCGCTGCCTCGCCAATCTGGTGTCGAACGCGGCGCGCTTTGCGCAGTCGATTTCGATCACCGGCCACCGCGACCACCGTTGGCTGACCGTCACGGTGGACGATGACGGGCCGGGAATTCCGACGGGCCTGCGCGAGGACGTCTTCAAGCCGTTCCTGCGGCTCGACGACGCGCGCAACCAGGACGAAGGCGGCACGGGGCTTGGCCTCGCCATTGCCCGCGACATCGCGCGCCTGCATGGCGGCGACATCACGCTTGGCGATAGCCCGCTGGGCGGGCTGCGGGCGACGGTCAGGGTTCCGGTGTGAGCGGTGCCGTGAGATTCGCGACCTACGCCGCCGCCGGCTCGCCTTCGTCGCGCCGGCGCCGAGGCGGCCGGTAGCGCGGCACCAGCCGGCATAGATCATCGAGCAGCCACGACCAGCGCTGGCCGCGCGCAAGCTCGCGGTCGAGCGCCGCCATGGTGCGGGCATTGTCCTGCCCGTCCTCGGCGAACGTGCGCAGCACGCGCGCGAACAGCAGGGCGAGGCCCTGGGCGCGCACCATGCCCTTGGGGCCGGCGGCGCTGATTCCCGCCGCCGCCAGCATCCACTGCTGCGAGCGCACCGCAATCGCGTTGAGCGCAAGGGCGAGCGGCGGGTTGCACAGCGCCGAGCGCATCAGCGAGCGCAGCGCCTCCTTCTCGCCGGCCATCGCTTCGAAGCGGCGCATCAAGACGTCGAACAGGCGCTCGCGCGGCGGCTCTTCCGCCATGTCGGCTTCGCTGCCGGCGAGGACCTTGCGGTCGATCTCCTTGGCGTGGGCGGCGAGGATGGCGAGCTTGGAGTCGAATTCTGCGCGCAGCGCCGCCAGCGAAACGCCCGCGCGCCCGGCGATGTCGGCGAGATCGATCTCCTCGTACCGTCGTTCGGCGAGCAGCGCCATGAGCGCGGCGATGATGCGGTCGCGGTCGGGCAGGGTGGCGTCGATGGGCGTTTCCGGTCTTCTGCGCGCTGGCCTGCGGGCCATGGTGGCCTCCCTCGGCATCGGTCAGAGAGGTCAATCTAGTCCCTCAAAAGCGGCCGTACCAGGGCGCGTCGCCCGGTCAGGCGCGGCCCAGCTCGCGCGAGCGCCGGGTTGCGGCGGCGACCGCGCGCGCCATGAGTTGGTCGAGCCCGTCGGGCGCCATCAGGACGTCGAGGGCTGCCGCGGTGGTACCGCCGGGCGAGGTGACGTTCTTGCGCAGGGTGGCGGCGTCCTCGCTTAAGCGATGCAGGAGCTCGCCGGAGCCAGCGACGGTGGCGCGCGCGAGTTTTTCCGCAAGGTCGGCAGGAAGACCGGCGGCGATGGCGGCCCGCGCCAAACTCTCGGCAAGGAGAAACACATAGGCCGGTCCTGATCCGGACACCGCCGTCACCGCGTCCATGAGCGCCTCCTCGGCGACCCATTCGACCGCGCCGGTGGCGGCCAGCAGGCGGTGGGCAAGATCGCGCTGGGGCGCGGTCACGCGGGCGTTGGCGACCGCCACGGTGATGCCGCGCCCGATGGCCGCCGGCGTGTTCGGCATCGCGCGCACAATGGCGGTGGTGGGCGCAAGGGCCGACTGCAGGAACGCGAGCGTGCGCCCAGCCATGATGGACACGACTACGCTCGCGCCATCGAGGCAAGGTGCAAGGCTCGGCACGACCTCGGCGGCCTGCTGCGGCTTGACCGCGATCACGAGCGCCTCGGCGCGCACCGGCAAAGCGGGATTGAGTCGCAACCCGCGCGCCTGAAGCGCCGCGACGGCGGCGGCGGGCTGCGGCTCGATGACGACGACCCTCATCGGATCAAGGCCGAGCGCGAGCCAGCCGTCAAGCATGGCCCCACCCATTTTGCCGGCGCCGACAAGAACGAGCGTGCCGGAGAAGTCGCGCAGCAAGGGCTCGCGTTCGACGGTCTGGTTCATGGTCCTCGCTGCTGTCATCCGGCCGGTCCTCGGACCCGACCTCGCCCGCGGCGAGACCGCGCCGGCGCGCAGGCCGGTGGCGGCGCCGAGGACGGGATCGGGCAGGCGCGCCGAGATTACACCGGAATTTGCCCCGGCCGCACAAGAGCGGACCGCAGATGAGACCGAACGCGCGGCCATTTCAGGGCGCGCAACTCGCCTCGCATCCCAGGGATGTCAGGCCTCGCCGGTGGTCTCGAACAGGATGGCGTCGAGGGCCTCGCGCGCGTTCTTGCCGGCCCACACCACGAACTGAAAGGCCTGATAATAGCGTTCGCAGGTGTCGATTGCGGTTACGAGCAGGGCTTCGCACTGGTCGTCGGAGGCCATGCTGCCGCCAGCCAGGATCAGCGCTTGGCGGAACATGATCAGCCCGTCCTTCTCCCACACGTCGAAGTGGCCGACCCAGAGCTGTTCGTTGACCATGGCCGCCAGCTCGATGACCTCGCTGCGGCGCTGCCCCGGCACTTTGAGATCGAATGCGCAGGCCAGATGCAGCGCCTCGATGTCGTTCATCCAGGTGAAGAAGAGCTGGAATTCGGTCCAGTGGCCGGCGATGACGAGCGTGACTTCGTCGTCACTCGCACGGTCGAACATCAGATCGCGTTGCGCCGCGAGCCGTTCCACCACGTCGAGGGGGTTGTTTTTCGCAGAGCGGGAAAGATCGATGAGGGCCATGCCATCCTGCCGCTGGGCTTGGGTTTGCGCACGCTGGCATATGCAGAAAGCACGCAACCGCACGCCGGCCGAGCCACAATGCCGCACCCCAAGCCGCTCTCGGCGCATTGACCCGGGGAGATCGAATCACTTGCATGACCGACTATAATCGTTGCCATTCTCTCCGCCAAAGGCCGCCTGGTGGGGAAGTGATCGGGGATTCGACTGAATCGCGCAACGCACGCGGCGAGTCCGTCCACAGCGAAACCTGCGACAAGTTGACTCGGGATGCGCGCACGCGCGCGCAGGCGCGCGCTCAGTCAAACAGGCTTGAGACCGACTCCTCGGATGCGGTCCGGCCGATCGCTTCGCCGATCAGGGTTGCAATCGACAGCACGCGAATGTTGGCGGCGACACGCACGGCTTCGGTGGGCTGGATGGAGTCGGTGATGACCAGTTCGCGAAGCTGCGAGGCGGTGATCCGCGCGACCGCGCCGCCCGACAGCACGCCGTGGGAGATGTAGGCATAGACGTCGGCCGCGCCCTGTTCGAGCAGGGCGTCGGCGGCGTTCACCAGGGTGCCGCCGGAATCGACGATGTCATCGACGAGAATGCAGGTGTGCCCGCTGACGTCGCCGATCACGTTGACCACTTCGGATTCGCCCGCCCGCTCGCGCCGCTTGTCGATGATGGCGAGCGGCGCGTTGATGCGCTTGGCGAGACCGCGCGCCCGCACGACGCCACCGACGTCGGGTGACACGACCATCAGGCTCTTGAGATCGAAACGTTCGCGGATGTCACGCACCATCACCGGCGACGCGAAGAGATTGTCGGTCGGGATGTCGAAGAAGCCTTGAATCTGGCCGGCGTGCAGGTCGAGCGTCAGCACGCGGTCGGCCCCTGCGCGGGTGATCAGATTGGCCACCAGCTTGGCCGAGATCGGCGTGCGCGGGCCCGGCTTGCGGTCCTGGCGCGCATAACCGAAGTAGGGCAGCGCTGCGGTGATGCGCCGCGCCGAGGCGCGGCGCAGGGCATCGATGATGATCAGCAACTCCATCAGGTGATCGTTGGCCGGATACGACGTCGACTGGATGACGAAGACGTCGGTGCCGCGCACGTTTTCGAGGATTTCGACGAACACCTCCATGTCGGCGAACCGCCGCACGACCGCCTTGGCGAGGGGGAGGCGCAGGTGCGCAGCGATCGCTTCCGCCAGACGCGGGTTGGAATTCCCGGCGACGAGCTTGATCGCTCCGTTCTTGCCGGCCATCGCCGCCTCCTAGGGCACACGCCATCCCGCGGGCAGGACCCACCCCTTGCCGCGGCGGTGATATCAAGGAGGCCGCAAGGCTTGCAATACGACGGCCTCGTTGTCCCGCAGCTTTTGCGCGGCGCTCAGCGCGCCTGTCGTCCCAGGGCGGCCTGCCGGGTGAAGCCGGCATCGGGCGGTCGGCGCCTCGGCACGGGCACCGGCTCACCGATCACGGGCGCCTCGCTGGCGCCCGGCTCCACCATGGCTGACTTCGGCTGCGCGGCGCCCACCGGACCGAAGACGCCCGTCGCCTGCGATGGGGCGCCGGCATGGGAGGCGAGCGTCAGGCTCGCCTCGCTCGGCGTCGGAACGCCTCCCGACGGCTCGGTTGCGGCGGCGGTGAGAAAGGCGTCCAGCCCATCCATCGCCGCGCCGGCAACGCGACGCAGCACCTTGTCGTCGGCCGCAGCCCAGCCGCGTCCCCGGTTGTGAGCGCCCTCCTCGCCGGCGATGCGCAAGGCGCGCCGCTCTTGGGCATCGTAGACGTCCCACACCCAGGCAATGCTGGTGCGCCGGCCGCGCACATGCGCGGCGGCGTAGCCGCGCACGCGGTAATGCGCCGGGCCTTCGCGCGTGACGACCGGGAGCTGACGCGCCTCGGCCTCCTCCGACAGGTTATGGACCAGTTTGCGGAAAAGCCCCTCCGGCAGGCCGTCGATCGACTCGAATGCGACGGTGGCGCGGGGGGCGAGCGTGGGCTGTCCGGCCGCTGTGCAGGCGGCAAGACCCAGCAGCGCCGCAGCCGCTGCGAGCACCCCACCTCGCGGTCGAGGCCGCGCGCGGCCCCGGATGAGCCCCGTGAAGGGCCTCGACATGCGCCGTCCCCGCGGCCGCCACCTGGACCATTGCCATTGATTGGGTCCCGACCACGAAGGGGTCCGGTTTTGGCGGCCAGCGGAACTGCTAGCTCCAAACGCCGGGGAGGTCCAGCCTGTTCATGAATGGTTAACCAGCGGACCGCTCGTCGAGCAGAACGATGGCGTTGATGTGGCGGCCGTAATCGGCCTCGCCGCGGTGGGTCGCGCGCCGAAAGCTGTAGAAGCGCGCATCATCGCCATAGGTGCACAGCCCAAGGTCCTCGCACGCCACTCCGGCGTGATCGAGCTGCGCCAAGATGTAGCCGGCGAGATCAAACAGCGCGTGGCGCGGGCGCGCCGACGGCGTGAAGAAACGCGCGTTGTCGGCGCGCGCGGCAAGGAAGCGCGCCACCACTTCCGGCCCGACCTCGTAATTG
>DATBWJ010000159.1:0-9363 GCA_036514935.1 Xanthobacteraceae bacterium | reverse complement strand
GCCAGCCATGAAGGGGAGAAGGTCGCCGTGACCGGGGCCGTTACAAGACTCGCCGGCATCGGCCTCATCGTCGCCGGCGCGGCGCTCGCGGCGCCTGTCGCCCGGGCCGACTACCCCGACAAGACGGTCAAGATCATGCTCGGCTTTGCGGCCGGCGGCGGGGCCGATATTTTGGCGCGCTGGTACGCCGACAAGCTGCAGCAGACGACCGGCGCCACGTTCATCGTTGAGAACAAGGTCGGCGCCTCGGGGAACCTCGCGCTCGACGCGACGGCCAAGGCGCGCCCCGACGGCCACACCCTGCTGTTTGCCTCGACGGTGACCACCGCCGGCAATACCCACGTCTTTAAGAATTTGCCGGTGGACGTGACCAAGGATCTCGTCCCGATCACCTACTTCGGCGAGACTCCCTTCGTGCTGGTGGTGGCGCCGCACTCGCCGATCAACAGCGTCGCCGACCTGACCGCCCACATCAGGTCCAAGGGCGGCAAGGCGACCTTCGGCTGGGCGACGACGAGCGCGATCGCCTCGACGGCGCTCTACCTCGCAAGCGCCGGCGTCGAGGCAACCCCGGTCGGCTACAAGGCGACGGCGACCGCGGTGACCGATGTCACCGCCGGCCAGATCGATTTTGCCTTCGCCGACATCGTGTTCGCGACGGGTCAGGCGCGGCAGGGGCGCGTCAAAATCCTCGCCGTGACCTCCGAGGAGCGCTCACCCGGCCTGCCGGACGTCCCGAGTCTCAAGGATTACGGCGTGCCTACCGGCGAGATCACACCGCTCTGGGGTGTGTGGGCGCCGGCCAGGACGCCGCGGGAGGTGATCGACAAGCTGGCGAAATGGGTCAACGACATCACCGCGATGCCGGCGACCAGGGAGTTCCTCATCATGCAAGGCGCCACCCCCAAGATCGGGTCTCCCGAGGATTACAGGAAGCGCTTTGAGACGGCGATGAAGGCGTGGAGCCGGGCGGTGTCCATCGCCAAGATCGAACCGCAATGATGTTGGCAAAATTTGGTGGAGGGCCGAGCGCCGGCGGCCACCCCGCCGGCGCAGCCGCACGCGGAGCGCGATCCATATGATCCGCGTCAAGAACCCCCAGGACTTCTGGGCGGGTGTTCTTTTCCTCGCTGTCGGAAGCGGCGGGGTTTGGTTCGGCCGCGAGTACGACATCGGCGTGATCATGCGCATGGGGCCCGGCTATTTGCCGCGCGTCCTCAGCCTGGCACTGATCGGCATCGGACTGCTGCTGGCGCTGCGTGCGCTCGCGCTCGCCGGCCCGGCGATCCAGCGCAGCCTTGTCCGGCCGCAGGTATTCATCCTGGCCGCCATAGTCGTCTTCGCGCTGATGATCGAGCGCTTCGGATTGGCGCCGGCAGTGTTTGTCGCGGCGATCGTGGCGGCCGCCGCCAGCCGCGAGATGCGGTGGATCGAGGCGGCGGCGCTCGCGTTCGCGCTCGCGACCGGCACGATCGTGCTGTTCATCTACCTTCTGGGCCAGTCGATGGAGAAGTGGATCTTCTGACCATGGACTTGCTGCAAAACCTGGCGATCGGATTTGGCGGCGCGCTCAGCCCGATCAATCTGCTGTTCGCGCTGTTTGGCTGCCTGATCGGGACGCTGATCGGCGTGCTGCCCGGAATCGGCCCGATCGCCACCATCGCGATGCTGCTGCCGATCACGTTCGGGCTGAGTCCGCTGGGGTCGCTCATCATGCTCGCCGGCATCTATTACGGCGCCCAGTACGGCGGCTCGACCACCGCAATCCTGGTCAACCTGCCGGGCGAGTCCTCCGCAGTCGTGACCTGCATCGAAGGCTACCGCATGGCGCAGAAGGGCCGCGCCGGCGCCGCGCTCGCCGTTGCCGCGGTGGGATCGTTCTTCGCAGGCTGCGTCGGCACCATCCTTATCGCCGCCTTCGCGCCGATCCTCGCCAAGTTCGCCGAGCAGTTCCGTTCGCCCGAGTATTTTTCGCTGATGCTGTTCGGGCTCATCGCCGCGGTCGTGCTCGCCCACGGTTCCGTCGTCAAGGCCGTTGCGATGATCGTGCTGGGACTGCTCATCGGGCTGATCGGCACCGACAGCCAGAGCGGGGTGGCGCGCTTGACCTTCGGCGTGCCGGAACTCTACGACGGCGTCGACTTCGTCCCGGTCGCGATGGGCTTGTTCGGGTTCGCCGAGATCATGACCAATCTCGATCGGCCCAGCAGCGAGCGCAAGGCGACGTCGCCGGTCACGAGCCTGTGGCCGACCCGGCAGGAGGCGCGGCGCGCGATTCCGTCCGTCCTGCGCGGCACGGCGGTGGGATCGTTCCTCGGCATTCTGCCGGGCGGCGGCGCGGTGCTGTCCTCGTTCGCGGCCTATACGTTGGAGAAGAAGGTTTCCCGCTGGTCGGCCGAGTTCGGATCCGGCGCGGTCGAGGGCGTTGCCGGACCGGAAGCCGCCAACAACGCCGGAGCGCAGGCCTCCTTCATTCCGCTGCTCACGCTCGGCATTCCCTCGACGCCGGTGATGGCGCTCATGATGGGCGCCATGACCATCCAGGGCATCGCGCCGGGCACCGCCATCATCACCGAACGGCCGGCGCTGTTCTGGGGCATGATCGCGAGCATGTGGATCGGCAATCTGATGCTCGTCGTCATCAACCTGCCGCTCATCGGCATCTGGGTGAAGCTGCTCAAGGTGCCGTATCGCATCCTGTTCCCGAGCATCCTGGTGTTCTGCTGCGTCGGCGCCTACAGCATCAATTCGAGCACATTCCTCATCCTCATGATGGCCGGCTTCGCGTTGCTGGGCTATGTCTTTGCAAAGCTCGGCTGCGAAGGCGCGCCGTTCCTGCTCGGCTTCGTGCTGGGCCCGCTGATGGAGGAGAACCTGCGCCGCTCGATGGTGCTCTCGTTCGGCGACCCGATCATCTTCGTGCAGCGGCCGATCTCGCTGTGCTTCCTGCTGCTGTCGCTCGGGCTGGTGCTGCTGATCGTGCTCCCGCAGTTCCGCCAGACGCGCGAAGAAGCGTTCCAGGAATGACATCGCGATCTGCGTCGGCGCTGGCCGGCGCGGCAGGCTGGGCGTCGACGTAGCGCGATCGACGTCACGGCTCGCACGCGCGTCAGGCCGTGCCCCAGACCTCGCGCGCAACCTCGATCAGCCGCCGCAGCTTGGCGATCTCCTCCGCGACGGTCATGACGTTGCCGCCGATGCCGCTTGAGAAGCCGCATTGCGGGCTCAGCGCGAGCTGCTCGATCGGCGCAAACCGCGATGCCTCCTCGATGCGCCGCTTGATCTCGTCCTTGCTTTCGAGCGCCCGGCTCTTCGTCGTCATCAGGCCGAGCACCGCGATCTTGCCCTTGGGCAGAAAGCGCAGCGGCTCGAAACCGCCTGCCCGCGCGCTGTCGTATTCAAGATAGTAGACGTCGACGTCGATGCGGTTGAACAACAGCTCGGCGATCGGCTCGTAGCCGCCTTCCGCGATCCACGCTCCGGCGAAGTTGCCGCGGCACAGGTGCATCGACACCACCATGTCCTCGGGCGCCTCGGCGAGCGCGCTGTTCAGCACCTTTGCGTAGATATTCGGCAGTTCCTCCGGGTCCTCGCCGAAATGCTGGACCTCCTCGCGCAGGACCGGATCGCACAGATAGGCGAGGTTGACCTCGTCAATCTGAATGAAGCGGCAGCCAGCCGCCGCGAGATCGCGGATTTCCTCGCGGTAGACGCGGGCGACGTCGTCGTAGAACAGGCCGATGTCGGGGTAGGCCTGGCGGTCGATGGCCTGCCGTCCGCCGCGGAAATGCAGCGTGCTGGGCGAAGGAAACGTCACCTTCGGGGTCGCGCGGGCCACCGACGTCAGGAACTTGAAGTCGTCGACGAAAATGCCGCGCGGACGGGATATCCTGCCGGTGACTTGCAGGCTCGGCGGGGCGCGCTCGCCGGCGCCCTCGCGGGTGTGAAACTTGACCGTGATCCTGGAGGGCACCAACTCCACGTTCTCGAATTTCAGCAGGAAGTCGCGCTGCCAGCTTCCGCGGTTGTACTCGCCGTCGGTGATGATCCTGAAACCGAGGTCCTCCTGCAGGCGCACCACCTCGCGGATCGCGGCCTCCTGAATGCGTCGGAGTTCAAAGAATGCGATCTCGTTCCTCGCTGCCGCCTCTCGCGCCTTGATCAGATCGTCGGGCCGAATGAGGCTGCCGACGTGGTGAGCGCGCGCAAATGCGCCCGGTTGCGATGCCATATGTGGATCTCCCTGCACAGACCGGCCGGTGGGGGCCTGCCGAGCCGGCAACACCTCCTGAACGATGGAGATGAGCGTGCCGCGAGCCCGCGGTCATATCCGCCGCGCGGCAGGCTTGCAAGGAGCCGCACCGCCTGAAGCGCCGATGTCCGCGCGATCGCCCGCCGCTCCCCGCACATCCGGACGGGTTGCAACCTGCCGTCGCCGGCATGCGTGGTTGCCGACCCATCACGGTCCCGATATTTTTCAATCTCGTCGTCCGCTGCGTTGCTTTTCGGGCGGTACCCACGCGACGGGGGGGAAGGAAATGGACTGGACCGAGTACGTCGGCAGCGCCGGGGCAACCTTCGCATCGATCTTCGTGGTCGCCACCTATTCGATGAAGACGATGATTCCGCTGCGGGCTTTTGGCATCCTGACCAACATCGTTCTCATCGCCTCCTCACTCGCCACTGCCGCCTACCCGACGCTCTTGCTGCACGCAATCCTGTTGCCGCTCAACGCCTACCGCCTCTATCAGATGCTCCAGCTCGTCAACGGCGTCAAAGCCTCGCTCAACCAGGGCCTCAGCATGGACTGGCTCAAGCCGTTCATGAAGAAGCGCCATTGCAGGAAAGGCGACGTCCTGTTCGCGAAGGATGCCGTGGCCGACGAGATGTACTACGTCGTGAGCGGCCGCTACCGGCTCACCGAGATGGGCATCGACATTCTGCCCGGGCAGATCATCGGCGAACTGGGCATGCTCGCCCCCGACAACCGGCGCACCCAGTCCTTCGAGTGCGTCGAGGACGGAGTGCTGCTGACGGTGAGCTATCAGCAGGTCGAGGAACTCTATTTTCAAAACCCGGCGTTCGGATTCTACTTCCTGCGGCTTTCCACCGCCCGCCTGTTCGAAAACATCGCCCGCATGGAACGCGAGATTGCCCGCCTGCGGGAGGCGCAGTCCCAAGCGCGGTCGTGATCCCGCAGCCGCCGCGCTACTTCGTCTGCAGGGCGAACACGCCGTTCCAGTCCGGCGGCGGCGGCGCCTCTTCGAACGCGTGGATGCGCTCGCGGTAGAGCGCGGCCACTCCTGCCAGATCGAATTGGCCGTTGCCCGCGGGCAAGGCCTCGCTGGCCGTGAGCGCGCCTCGCCAATCGCGCGCACGATAGCACGCCAGCATCCGGCTCACGCCCGCGCGCGCCGCCTCGAACTCGCCGGTTTGCGCGAGGTCGCGGCGGCCGAGAATGGTATAGACGACCTCCGGTTCGCTCTTGCCCTTCACGGTGATGTAGTCGACCTCTACGATGGCGAACAGGTCATTGACCGCGCGCGCGGTTCTTGAGCCGACGATGATCGGCAATCCATAGGCCTTGGTCTGTCCCTCGAGCCGCGAGGCGAGGTTGACCGCGTCGCCGAGCACCGAGTACTGGAAGCGGAGATCCGAGCCCATGTTGCCGACCACGCAGCGACCGGTGTTGACACCGATGCCGATGCGGATCGCGACATAGGGCTGCCCGTTCTGTTCGGCCTCGCGCCGGCGCTCGTCGTTGAGCACGCGCAGCCGGTCGAGCATGTCGAGCGCCGCCTCGCAGGCGTTGATCTCGTGCGAGCGATCGTCGAGCGGCGCGTTCCAGAATGCCATGATGGCGTCGCCCATGTATTTGTCGATCGTGCCGTTGCGGGCGATGATGGCGTTGGTCAACGGGGTGAGCAGACGGTTCATCAACTGGGTGAGACCCTGCGGATCGTCCTTGTAGAGTTCCGCGATCGTGGTAAACCCGCGCACGTCGCTGAACAGGACGGTCATGTCGCGCTCTTCGCCTCCGAGCACGAGCTTCTCCGGCGACCGCGCGAGCTGTTCGACGAGCGTCGGCGACAGATATTGGCTGAAGGCGGAGCGGATGCGCCGGCGACCGATCTGCTCGCGGAAGTAATTGACGAACACCAGAGTGGCGTAGATCGCGAAGCTCGAGATCAGCGGGAATGTCACGTCGAATAACAGGTTGTGCTGCTGGTAGAGCAGCCACGATCCGGCCGCGAGGCCGGCCGCCACCCCGCCTCCCAGAATCACCAGCGTGAGCGCGCTGAACATCGGCGCGAGCGTGATGATCGCGCCGCTTACAAAGAACGAGGCCGTTAGCTCCACCGCGATGGCATAGTGCGGACGCGCCAGCATGGACCTGGTCAGCGCGGCCTCGACGATCTGGGCATGCACCTCCACCCCCGGCATCGCCGGCTCGACCGGCGTCGTCTTCAGGTCGAGCAGCCCGATGGCCGAGGTGCCGACGAGCACGAGCCTGCCGGCGATCCTGCTCGGCGCGACGGTGCCTTCGATGACGTCCTTGGCGGAGACGAAGCGCGTGCGGTCGTGAGGGCTGAAGTGAACCCAGACCTGACCGTTGCGATCGGTCGCAAGCTCGAGGCCCGGCACGCCCACGCTGCGCACCCCGGCGGCGTCGGTGCGGATCAGAACGGCGCCGGCATTGGCCACCACGCGCAAAAGTTCCAGCGTCAGCGACGGGACGATGTGGTCGCCCGCCCGCATCACCATCGGCACACGGCGCACGATGCCGTCGCGCTCTGCGCGAATGGTGAACAGGCCGCGTCCAGCCGCCGCCCGTTCGAGCGCCGGCACATTGCGCAGGAGCGCGGGGAACGTCACCAGGAACGGCCGCGGGTCGGCACCGATTGTAGCAACGCCGGTCTGTGGCAGCGGCGCTGCCTGGCTCGCTGCCGCCGGCGCGGCCACCCCGGACTGGCCCAGCACCACGCGGGCGCGGCGGATGGCGGCCGCCAACACCTCGTCGTTGCTCGGCAGGCTCCTGAGCTTCTGGCGCGTTTCCTCGTCGATCATGCGGAACGAATTTGCGGCCACGGCCGGCGACATGCGGTCGGGCTCGGCGAAGACCACGTCGAAGGCGATGGCCGCGCTCTGCAGGTCGGTGAGGCGGGCGACCAGGTCGGCGATCAGGGTTCGCGGCCACGGCCACTGTCCCAGGCTGCGCAGGCTCTCTTCGTCGATGTCGACGATCACCACCGGCCGGACGTCGGCGACGCGCGGCCGCATCACCTGGTAGAGGTCGAAGCTCCTCAGCCGCAATTCCTCGAGCGCGATCGGGTCCCACAGGCGGGCCGCGCCGAAGGCCAGCAACAGCAGCGTCGCAACGGTCCGACCAAGACCGAAGCGCTGGGCCAGCCGTGACAGCCTCATCATGTGCCGATCAAATTCACCCGCCGCGCGATGCGCTCGCGCGGGCGCCCACCGACATTATCGCTCGCGGAATGCCCGCGTCATCTGATCGTACAACGGCTTGGCAAGGTAGGATATGACCGTCCGGTCGCCCGCCTGCACGAAGATTTCGACCGGCATCCCTGGCACGAGCTTGGCGTCGCCGAGGCGCGCGAGCTCCTGCGGCGCCATGCCGACGCGGATGGTATAGAAGTTCACGCCGGTGCGCTGGTCGGTCGAGGTATCCGCCGAGATGCGCGTGACAAATCCGAGGATTTCCGGCGTCGTGCGCTGATTGAAGCTGGTGAAGCGCAACAGCGCCTGCTGCCCGATCTGGAGCTGGTCGATCTCCTGCGGGTTGACCTTGGCCTCGGCGGCAAGATTGTCGGCTTCCGGCACGATCAGCATCATGGTGTCGCCGGCCGCGATGACGCCGCCGACGGTGTGAACGTTCAACTGAAACACCGTGCCGTCCTGCGGCGCGCGCATGTCGACGCGCTTGAGCTGATCCTCGGCGGTAACCTTGCGCTCGACGAACTCGCCGATCTTGGCGTCGACATCGCGGAGTTCCTTGCCGACGTCGCTCGACAGATCCTGGTCGACCTGGATGATCTTGAGTTGCGTCTCGGCGATCTTGACCTTGGCCTGCGCCATCGCCGCGATCAAGTGTCCGCGCTCGCCTTCGAGCCGCGCCGCCTCGCGCTCGAGCGCGGTGAGGCGGTTGAGCTGCACCAGATTCTTCTGCCACAGCTCCTTCACGCCGACGAGCTCGCGCTGGATCAACTCGATTTCCCTCAATTTAGCGGCCTGCTGCGCCGCCAGACCCTCAATCTCCTGACCCAACTGCGCGATCTGCTGGCGGAACTGCTCCTTTTGCCCTTCGCGCGAGGCGCGGCGGGCTTCGAACAGCTTGGTCTCGCTCGCCATCGCCGCCGCGACCTCCGCATTGCCTGTCTGGCCGGTCAGCTCGGTCGGAAAGCTGATCGTCCGGTCGCCGTCGCGCTCGGCCGTCAGACGCGCCTTGCGCGCCATCAACTCATTCAGTCCCTTGGTGACGATCGCGAGGTTGGCGCGCGTGATCGTGTCGTCGAGGCGCACGACGATGTCTCCGGCCCTGACGCGGTCGCCGTCGCGCACGCGCAACTCGCCGACGATTCCGCCGCTGGGATGCTGAACCTTCTTGACGTTTGTATCGACGACGATCGATCCCGCCGCGATGACCGCGCCCGTGATCTCGGCGGTAGCCGCCCATCCGCCGACGCCGCCTCCCAACAGGATGACGACGCCGGTTCCGGCCATCACATGCCGCCGGATCGACACCTGAGAGTCGGAAGATGCCGTCTCGCTCACATCGTCCTCCCCACATCCGGGACCACCTGCAACGGCCGCGCCGCCCCCGCCGATCGCGGCAGCGCCTTGGCCAGCACCTCGTCCTTCTGGCCGAAATGATGCATGCGGCCCTTGTTCATGACCAGGATGAGATCAACCCCGGTGATGGCGCTCGGACGATGAGCGACCACCACCACAATGCCGCCTCGCTCGCGCACGCCGAGTATCGCCCGGGTCAGCGCCTCGTCGCCCTCCGAGTCGAGGTTGGCATTGGGTTCGTCGAGGACGACCAGGAAGGGATCGCGGTAAAGCGCGCGAGCGAGCGCGATGCGCTGCGCCTGGCCGGCCGATAATGCCGCGCCCTGCTCGCCCACTTGGGTCTCATAACCCTCGGGCAGGCCGACGATCAGATCGTGGACGCCGGCGGCCTTGGCCGCCGCAATGATGAGATTGGGATCGGCCCCATCATCGAAGCGCGAGATGTTCTGCGCGACCGTTCCGCCGAACAGCTCGACGTCTTGCGGCAGGTAGCCGATGTGCCGGCCGAGCGCATCGGGCAACCATTGGTCGAGCGCAGCGCCATCGATGCGC
>DATBWJ010000158.1:0-4551 GCA_036514935.1 Xanthobacteraceae bacterium | reverse complement strand
CCTTCAGCGCGACCAGCGTGACGATCCGCTCGAATTTGGCGCGCAGATCGATCGGCAGCCGGTCGACCTCGGCCTTTGCTGCTTCGTCGAAAAACACAACCGACCAGCTCACTGCACCATTTCCATTATATCATATATGATATTGCGAACATTACAAGCCGTGCATGCGATCGGGCCCCGGCAGTGCGGACCAGCCCGCTACCCCTCCTTCCCCCACGCCCAAAAATCGCGGCCCTGCTCGCGCAGGAAGCGGGCGAGCACCATCTTGTGGACCTCCGAGGCGCCATCGACCAGGCGGGCCGCGCGCGCGGCGCGATAAATCCATTCAAGGATGGTGTCCTTGGAATAGCCGCGCGCGCCATTGAGCTGGATCGCCACGTCGGCGGCGTTGTGCAAAGTGTCGGCGACGTGCACCTTGGCCATCGACACTTCCTTGCGCGCGCGGTCGCCCTGGTCGAGCTTCCAGGCCGCGTGCATGACCAGGAGCCGGCCCATGGCGATCTGGTGCGCCACCTCGCCGAGCTTGATCTGCACGCTCTCGCGGTCCGCCAGGCGGATGCCGAACCCGCTCCGCTCCGCCACGTAGGCCTGCGCGATCTCCAGGCAGCGCTTCGACCAGCCGAGCCAGCGCATGCAATGGGTGAGGCGGGCCGGCCCGAGCCTGATCTGGGTGACCTTCAGGCCGTCGCCGGGCTGCATCAGGACGTCGTCCTCGGCGACTTCGAGCCCGTCGAACGCGATCTCGCCATGACCGCCGTGCTCCTGCGGCCCCATGATCGGGATGCGCCTGACGATGCGCCAGCCGGGCTGATCGCGGTGATAGAGGAATGCGGTGAGCCCGCGGCGCGCATCGTCAGAAGTCTTTGCGATCAGGATGAAGTGCGCCGCCGCCGCCGCCCCGGTGATGAACCACTTGCGGCCGTGGATCACCCAGCGCCCGTTCTTCTTCTCGGCGTGCGTGAGAATCATGCTGGGGTCGGAGCCGCCGCCAGGCGCGGGCTCGGTCATGGCAAAGGAGGATCGCACCCGGCCCTCGACGATCGGGCGCAGCCATTTCTCCTTCTGCGCCGGGGTGCCGACCTTGGCGAGCAGGTTGATGTTGCCGTCGTCGGGCGCCATGCAGTTGAACGCCAGCGGCCCGAACAGCGAGCGGCCGGCCTCCTCGTACATGGCGGCCCAGCCGACCACGGAGAGCCCCATGCCGCCGAACTCCCTGGGCGCCTGCGGCGCCCACAGGCCGGCGGCCTTCGCCTTGGCCTGGATCGGCGCCATGCGGGCGAGCGGGATGGTCTCGTGCTCGGAGAAATTGGCGGGGTCTGCTTCGAGCGGCAGCACGTGCTCTTCGACGAAGGCGCGCGTGCGCACGCGCACGTCTTCGATCTCCGGCGGCAGCGAGAAGTCCATGGCACAGCCCTCGTGGTGATCTTTGCAGGTGGCGCGCCGGCCTACGGTTCCCCATAAAGCCGGTGCGGCAGCCAGGTCGCAAGTCCCGGCACGAACCACAGCACGATGAGCGCGACGAGCTGGATCGCCACGAACGGGATGATGCCGGCGTAGAGGTGGGCGGTGGTGATCTCGGGCGGGGCAACGCCGCGCAGATAGAACAGGGTCGGGCCGAACGGCGGGGTCAGGTAGGAGGTCTGCAGGTTCATCGCCATCATGACGCCGAGCCACACCGGATCGACGCCGGGCATCGTCAGCAGCTCCGGCGCCACGATCGGCACCACCACGAAGATGATCTCGAAGGCATCCATCACGAACCCGAGCAGGAACATCGCGACCATCACGGCAAGCACCGCGCCGACCGTGCCGCCCGGCAGCCCGCTGAGCGCGCGATGGACCATGTCGTCGCCGCCGAGCCCGCGGAACACCAGGCTGAACAAGGTCGCCCCGATCAGGATCAGGAAGATCATGCTGGTGATGTGCGCGGTGCGCGCGAGCACCGGCCGCAGCAGCTCGTCGAACCGCGCCCGTGCCGCGCGGCGCGCCGCCAGCAGCACCGCGCCGACGGCGCCTATCGAGGCCGACTCGGTCGGCGTCGCAAGCCCGCCCAGGATCGAGCCGAGCACCGCGAGGATGAGCAGGAGCGGCGCGACGAGCGCCTCGACCAGCCGGCGCGCGAGCGCAAGCCCGCGCAGGGCAGCCGGATCGGGCGGAATGGCTGGCGAGGTTTTGGGCCACACCAGCGCGACGGCGATCAGGAACACGAGATAGAGCGCGACCAGCGCGAACGCGGGCACGATCGCGCCGGCGAACAGATCGCTGACGGTGACCGGCTGCGGCGAAAAATTGCCCTTGGCGAGCTGCGCGGCCTGCCAGGCATTGGCCATCTGGTCGCCGAGCAGCACCAGCACGGTGGCGGGCGGGAAAATCTGCGCCAGCGTCGCGGTCGCCGCCACCGTGCCGGCGGCCAGCCGCCGGTCGTAGCCGTGCCGCAGCATGGCCGGCAGCACGATCAGCCCCATGGTCACCACGGTGGCGCCGACGATGCCCTTGGCCGCGGCGAGCAGCACGCCGACGATCACCACCGCGATGGCGAGGCCGCCGGTGAGAGTGCCGAACAGGCGCCCGATGGTCTCGAGCAGGTCCTCGGCCACGCGCGAGCGCTCGAGCATGACGCCCATGAACACGAACAGCGGAATGGCGACCAGCACGTCGTTGGTCATGACGCCGAACACGCGCGGCGGCAGCGCCGCCAGCAGCCACAGGTCCATGACGCCGGCGAGATGGCCGACCGCCGCGAATGCGAGCGCGGTGCCGCCGAGGGTCAGCGCGACCGGATATCCCGCCATCAGCAGCGCGCACAGCGCCACCACCATGCCGACGGCAAAAACCTCGGGGAGCCCCATCAGCGCGGCTCGCGGCTCGCCAGCACGGTCACCGCCCGCATCGCCTGGGCGATGCCCTGCACGGCGAGCAGGATCGCGAACGCCGGAATGAGCGTCTTGAGCAGGAACACCGCCGGCAGCCCGCTCGTCTCGCGCGAACGTTCGAGGATCGCCCATGAGCGCGCCACGTAGGGAATGGAGAGCGCGGCCAGCGTCAGCATGAACGGGATCAGCAGCACGAGGGCGCCGAGAAGATCGACGAGCGCCTTTTTCCGGCGCGACGCCCCGGCATAGATGATGTCGACGCGGACATGAGCATCGGCGGCGAGCGTCCACGCCGCCGCCAGCATGAACAGCGCCGCGTGCGCGTAGATGATGGTCTCCTGCAGCCAGATCGAGCCGAGACCCAGCGCATAGCGCATGATCACCACCAGGAACTGCACCGCCGCCATGGCAACCACGCACCAGGCCACCGCGCGACCGATGGCGGCGGTCAGGCGGTCGATGCGGTTGGCGGCAGCGGTCAGCCGATCATGGACACTCACGCGAGCCCCGCCTCGTGCGCCCCTGGGCGGATCGCAGGATGGCGCAATCACGCGCCGTGCGGAAGTCCCGCCAATGCGGGCCGGTCATTCGGCAGGGGGCTGCCGGCTGTGGCGGATGACGGTTCCTGCGGCGCTAATCCGACCGACGGGCTGTCAGCGGGCGCATGCGGACACGTCCCGGCTCAATCACGCTGAAATGTCCGGCCCAGTCGTTTCGCTCGCTGATTCGAGCGGCAAGGGCGGCACCGACCCCAGCTGCTGCCGGCATCGGCAGCCGGAACAGCACAACGCCGGATGACGCCGGCAGTCCTGCGCGCCACGTAAGTTCACCGAAGTCCGTGTCAAACGTCAGTACAATCCGTCCGTCTCGCGCGGCCCACGCGACTATCTCCTCGTCTTTGCTCCCAGGCGCAGCGGTCCGAACCCAGACGATGTCATGCCCGGCTGCCTTGAGCTCAGTCACGGCATCACCGGGGAAATTCTCGTTGGCAAGAAAGCGCATCTCACGCCGCGCTCGGATAGACCTTTTCCGATCTCAGCACATCGCGCGCATAAGCGAGGCAGGCCGCAATGTCATCGTGAGAGAGCCCAGGATAATTGCGCAGAATATCCGCCTCGCTCCACCCTTCAGCCATGAGGCCGATGATGAAGTCGACCGAAAGGCGGGTGCCGCGGATGACCGGCTTGCCAGCGAGGACCGCTGCGTCAAGCACGATGCGTGCAGGATCGGGCATGACACCTCCTCGCTCTCGGCTCCTTGGGCTCGGCCGTCGTAGTCTTACCCCATCGCAGCGAAAGTCCGTAGCCTGCTCTTTGGCCATTCCGGGGCGGAAGTGAAGCATGCGCGCCGGAATGACGGGGTCGAAGCGATGTGGGCGCCTGCGCCCGCCGCAGGATGGCGCAATCACGCGTCGTGCGGAAGTCCCGCCAATGCGGGCCGGTCATTCGGCGGTGGCTGCCGGCTGTGGCGGATGACCCATCCCGCGCGCGCCCTTGTGCAATCGTCCGCCGACTGCTAATGTATTACGCAGTTGTAATACGGGATCCTTGCGATGACAATCACCATCCGCCTGCCGCCGAAGCTCGAAGCGGACCTGCGCCTCCGTCTGGACAAGCGGGGCGCCGGGCTGTCCGCGTTCGTGCGGGAGGCCATAGCCGATAAACTGGAGCGGCAGCCC
>DATBWJ010000157.1:0-2369 GCA_036514935.1 Xanthobacteraceae bacterium | reverse complement strand
TCACGGTCGTTGCATCGAGGCCGGCGAGATGGCGCGCCCAGCCGGGCGCCTTGAGCGCCCGCGCGACCGCTTCCGGCAGGCGCACGCCGAGCGCACGCTCGCGCGCGGCCGGATCGCGGGTTTCGAGCAGGTCGTAATGGTCGGCGCTCATGCGGCAACTCCAGGCTCATGCGGGCCGCAACTGAACCGGCGAGGCGGTCAGTGGCGCAGCACCGCCTCGCGGTCCGTCCGAGCCAGCCATCTCGCCCACCATCTCCTGCGCCATTTGCCAGGCGTGGGCGGGCGAATTGGCCAGCCGACAACCTTCGAGCGGGCGAGACCATGTCTCATAGAACGGGATCATCTTGCCATAGGAGTTGTTGAGCAGGACGTGAGAAATGCCGGCCAGCACGCACAGGATATGCCCATGAAGACGGTCGGTTATCACCACCTTGCCGGCGCCAAGCATACGAAACGCCAGATCGACAAGGTGCGAGGAGCGTTGATCGCGATCGAAGGTCTGAAACGCCGCCCGCCCAGCGGGAGTTGAAAACTCGCAACGGCGCCAATCCGTGACCATCAGTTTTGTGCCGGCCACGTCGGCGGCGACGGCCATATCGGCGCCGCCCGAAAAGCCGGTTAGCTTGAACTCAGTCTCGCACAGGTCCGGCAATGCGACGCTCTCGCGCAACTGCGCGCCGAAGGCGCTCTCAATATCGGTCCGGCTCAACCACACGATGTCGTAGCTGGGCGCGGCGTGGCGCGACCGTGCGCCGAGCATGAGTGCCGTATCGGGCGCCAGCACGATCTTGGCATTTTCGCCGAAATAGCGGCGCAGGACGTGGAGCGAGAGAACGTCGCGCGCGGCGATCGTGACATCGCGGTGGGCAGCGAACAGAGCGCGTGACGCCATCAGATTCCGGTCGGAGTAGAACATCACGGTCTGCGGCAATACGAGCACCTTGTTGTCGGGGAACTCGGTGAGAACCTGGTGGCGGAACTGCTGGTAGCCGTAGATGTCTCCGAAGTTGCCGCCCCCGTGCATGAGGATCGTGTTCGATGCGATCGCAGATGCCATCTCCGCACGGTCGTAGGACCTCATCGAGCATTCGTAGGCGACCGTAACTCCCAGTTCCCGCAACAAGGCCTTCTCGCCGAGCCAGATGGCGTGGTCGCCGCAGTTCTTGTGATCGGGATAGTCGATCAGCGCGACCGGATGGCCAGTTGCGATCAACGGTCTGAAGGTCTCCAGCAACCTTTGCCGGAGCCGGTCAATCAGCTGAGCATTGCGCATGATAGCCGTCCGTCAGCAAACCGAGGTGGGGACGCGTCGCCCCGATGGTGCGCCAGCGAAATCTGGGATGGAAAGACCGCGTTTTCCCGGATGTCGCCTCGTTTCATCAGGGCTACTTGCAGCCGGATCGCGGGTTTCGAGCAGGTCGTAATGGCCGGCCATGGTCAGGCGAGCCAGCGCTTGCGGCGCTTGTAGTGCTTGACGTCGCGGAACGACTTGCGCCGGCCTTCGGCGATGCCGAGGTAGAACTCCTTGACGTCCTCGTTCTCGGCGAGCGCCTTGGCCTCGCCGTCCATCACCACGCGGCCGTTCTCCAGGATGTAGCCGTGGCGCGCGTACCTGAGCGCCATGTGGGTGTTCTGCTCGGCGAGCAGGAAGGAGACGCCCTCGCGCGCATTGAGGTCGGCGACGATGTCGAAAATCTCCGCCACCACCTGGGGCGCAAGCCCCATCGAGGGCTCGTCGAGCAAGATCATCTTCGGGCGCGCCATCAGCGCGCGGCCGATCACGCACATCTGCTGCTCGCCGCCGGAAGTGTAGCCGGCGACCGCCGTGCGGCGCTCCTTCAGCCGCGCGAAATATGAATAGACCAGGTCGAGGTCGCGCCGGATGGCGGCGCGGCCGTCGCGCCGGGTGAACGCGCCGGTCAGCAGGTTGTCCTCGATGGTGAGGTGGGAAAAGCACAGCCGCCCCTCCATCACCTGGATGCAGCCGCGCCGCACCAGCTCGTTGGGCGACAGCGCCTGCACCTCGGCCCCCTCGAACACGATCGAGCCCTTGGTCACTTCGCCGCGCTCGGCCCTGAGCAGGTTGGAGATCGCCTTGAGCGTGGTGGTCTTGCCGGCGCCGTTGGCGCCGAGCAGCGCCACGATCCCGCCGCGCGGCACGTCGAGCGAGACGCCCTTGAGCACCAGGATGACGTGGTCGTACACCACCTCGATGTTGTTCACCGCGAGGATTCTTTCCGCGGCGGCGGGGGCCGCGGTTTCGGTTTTAGTGGCGACGCTCATACTTTGCTCCCCTCTTCACTCTCCCCGCTCGCGGGGAGAGGCTCAGGGTGAGGGCGCGGCATCCACCGCGCCGTCATTGCGAGGAG
>DATBWJ010000156.1:0-6099 GCA_036514935.1 Xanthobacteraceae bacterium | reverse complement strand
TAGAGCACGTTCCGATCACATTAAGCCATGACGCTTCACATCCAACCTCTCCATTGTCATGCCCCGCGAACGCGGGGCATCCAGTAACCCGTGGAATATCTTGTGTTTACTGGATCGCCCGCCTTCGCGGGCGATGACACGGGAGAGGATGTGGTGGGCGAGCACCGATTCAATCTGATCGGAAAACGCTCTAGATCAGGTGGAGCATCGTTGTAAATTCCCGATCGCACGCGTGCGCGGCGCCGAGCCTCGCCGTCCCCAGGTCGTAAGCGCGGCGGATCAGGCGGCGAGGCTGGCGAGCCGCACCGGCGCCCGTCGCGCGCCCCAGCGCCCGGGCGCATGCTCGAACACGCCGGCAAGCGAGCTGCCGCAGTTGAGGCAGACGCCGCCGTCGCCGAGGCTGTAGCCGGTGATGACGTAGCCGCGCCGGCCGATCAGAGGCGCGCCGCAGCCCGCGCAATAGGTGCTGGCCCGCTCGGAATCCTCGACGTTGCCGACATAGACGTGGTTGAGGCCGCTCGCGCGCGCAATGGCGTGCGCACGCGCCAGCGTGGCATGGGGCGTGCGCGGCCGGTCGAGCATCCTGTAGTCGGGATGGAAGGCTGTGAAGTGTACCGGCACGTCAGGGCCGAGGTGCTCGAACACCCATTCCGAGAGGGCGCGCAACTCGGCCTCCGAGTCGTTTTCGCCCGGGATGACCAGATTGGTGATCTCCAGCCAGGTGTTGGTCTCGTGCCGGATGAATTTCAGCGTGTCGAGGACGGCGGCGAGCTCGGCCGTGCACAGCCGGCGGTAGAACGCCTCGGTGAAGCCCTTGAGATCGACGTTGGCGGCGTCCATGTGGCGGAAGAATTCTGCCCGCGGCTCCGGGCAGATGTAGCCGGCGGTGACCGCCACCGTCTTGATGCCGGCGGCATGGCAGGCCTGCGCGACATCGAGCGCATATTCTAGGAAGATGACCGGGTCATTGTAGGTGAAGGCGACCGAGCGGCAGCCGGTCCTGGCGGCGGCACGCGCGATCGTCACGGGCGCGGCGCTGTCGGCGAGCGTGTCGAACTCACGCGACTTCGAAATGTCCCAGTTCTGACAGAACTTGCAGGTCAGGTTGCAGCCGGCGGTCCCGAACGAGAGCACCGGGGTACCCGGCAGGAAATGATTGAGCGGCTTCTTTTCGATCGGGTCGATGCAGAAGCCCGACGAGCGCCCGTAGGTTTTGAGCACGATGGCATTGCCCTCGCGCGCGCGCACGAAGCACAGGCCGCGCTGGCCTTCGCCGAGCCGGCAATGGCGCGGGCACAGGTCGCACTGAACGCGGCCGTCGGCAGCCGCGTGCCAGTAGCGGGTGGGCACGGTGTCGGTAAGCACGTTCGTCACGGTGGATCGCCCTGCAACCCTGTTTGGGTTATTATAATGGCTATCAACGATAGATGGTGATCAACGCGACCTTGCCAAGTCGTCGGCCCCTGCCATGACGATCCGCAGCCCCGCTGTCGCCGGCATGTTCTATCCCGCTGCGCCGGATGCCCTTGATCGGGTGGTGCGCGCCGCGCTCGCCGCCGCGCGGGTCGATGCGGTGCCGGCCAAGGCCATCGTTGCCCCGCACGCGGGCTATGTCTATTCCGGCCTGATCGCGGGCAGCGCCTTCCGGAGCGTGGCCCACCTCGCCGACCGCATCACCCGCATCGTGCTCATCGGACCCTCGCACCGCTGTCGCTTCGCGGGCATCGCGGTGCCGAGCGCCTCCGGCTTCGCCACGCCGCTCGGCACGATAGCGGTCGACCGCGCCGCCTGCGACCGCGCCCTGGCCCTGCCCGAAGTGCACCTGTTCGACCAGGCCTTCGACGGCGAGCACGCGCTTGAAGTCGAGCTGCCGTTCATCCAGGTGCTGTGGCCGCAGGCCGCCGTCGTGCCGCTGATCGTGGGTGAAGCCAGCGCGGAGGCGGTCGCCGCGGTGTTCGAGGCGCTGTGGGGCGGCGAGGAGACGCTGATCGTCATCAGTTCCGACCTCAGCCATTATCACGACTACGAGGCCGCGCTCGCGCTCGACCTCGGCACCTCGCAGGCGATCGAGGCAATCATGCCGGGCAAGCTCACGGGCAGCACCGCCTGCGGGCACCGCGCGCTGGCCGGGCTCCTGCGGCAGGCCGCCAGGCACGACCTGCGCGCCACCACCCGCGATCTGCGCAATTCCGGCGACACCCGCGGCCCGCGCGACCGCGTCGTGGGCTACGGTGCCTACACGTTCGAGCAGGCGCTGGAGGCGAGCCTGTCCGAACGCCACCGTCGCGAGCTGATCGAGGCGGCCTACGCGACCTTGCGCCACATCGCAGCCAAGGGCAGCCCGCCGAACGTCAGCGTGGCAAGTTTTCCGCTGCCGCTGCGCGCGCTGCGCAAGACCTTCGTCACCATCGAACTCGACGGCAGGGTGCGCGGCTGCATCGGCACGCTCGCGCCGGTCAACCCGCTGATCAGCGACATCGTCACCAACACCTACAAGGCTGCGATGAAGGATCCGCGCTTTCGGCCGATGACGCCGGAGGAGCTGGCGAGCGCCGAGGTCTCAATCTCCATCCTCAGCCATATGCGCCCGCTCACCTTCGCAAGCGAATCCGAGTTGCTCGACCGGCTGCGGCCCGCGGTCGACGGACTGGCGATCCGCGACGGCTCTCGGCAATCGATCTTCCTGCCGAAAGTGTGGAGCGAGCTGCCCGACCCGCCGGAGTTCCTCGGCCACCTCAAGCGTAAGGCCGGCCTCACGGCGCAACTCTCCCCGGCCGCCCAGGCGTTCCGCTTCACCGCCGAGACGTTCGGCCGCTGAGCATGCCGGGCGCAGCGCCATGCCAGGTCCGGGGCGGACGCTGCCCCGAGGCGGTGAGGGCGGCCTTGTCGATCGGCATCGCCTTTTCGCGCGGCGCGCGCAAAAAAAAGAACCCGCCAGCATGGCGATCCGGCGGGCAGTGTCGCATGAGGAGAGTCGTGCGATACCATGGTTAATTTGCCAGCGTTCGGCCGGCGCATTATTGATCAAAGTCAAGCCCACTGGCCTTCCACCGCGGCTTGTGTCCGAGGCAGCGACCGAAAAAACGGCAAATCATCATGACAAACAATGCGTGCGCTCGTTTGGCGGCCTTTTCGTTGCTGTTTCTGTGCGGTCTCGGCGGCACACCCGCCAGCGGGGCGGATGTCGGCCATGGCGAACAGCTCGCGCGCCGCTGGTGCGCCTCGTGTCACGTTGTCGCGGCGGATCAGCGCCAAGCGAGCGCCGACGCCCCCGCCTTTGCCGCGATCGCCCGGCGGCCGGACTTCGACGCCGCCCGCCTGGCGTTCTTCCTGCTCGATCCCCACCCCATAATGCCGAACATGGGACTCACGCGCCTGGAGGCGGCCGACCTTGCCGCCTATATCGCCTCACTCGCGAAGTAGTCTCCACTTCGCCGCGGATTTCTCCCAACCGGCTCGTCCCGAGAAGAAATTCCCATGACCGGACGCCGCACCAGGAGATTGATCAAACTCAAGGCGCCGGTCCCTGCGTCCCGATAATCGCCTCGACAAGGCGCTTTGAAGTCTTTTAAGAAAGGCGCGGAGGTGGCGGGATGCGGGATGTGGATGCCAAGGGATATGAGGCCTATTTCACGGAGGCCCTCGCGAAACTGCGCGAGGAGCACCGCTACCGCGTCTTCGTCGATCTCGAGCGCCTGGCCGGGCGCTTTCCACGTGCGGTCTGGCATTCCCCGCAGGGCAAGCGCGACGTTGTGATCTGGTGCTCCAACGACTACCTCGGCATGGGCCAGCACCCGAAGGTGGTCGGCGCCATGGTCGAGACCGCCACCCGCATGGGCACCGGCGCGGGAGGCACCCGCAACATCGCCGGCACCAACCATCCGCTGGTCGAGCTCGAACGCGAGCTTGCCGACCTTCACCGCAAGGAAGCTGCCCTGGTCTTCACGTCAGGCTACGTCTCGAACGAGACCAGCATCGCGACCATCGCCAAGCTCGTCCCGGACTGCCTGATCCTGTCGGACGCGCTCAACCACAACTCGATGATCGAGGGCGTGCGCCAGTCGCGCTGCGAGAAGCAGGTGTTTCGCCACAGCGACATGGCGCACCTCGAAGAGCTGCTCCGGGCCGCCGGCGGGCGGCCGAAGCTGATCGTGTTCGAGAGCCTTTATTCGATGGACGGCGATGTCGCCCCGGTCAATGCCATCTGCGATCTCGCCGAGCGCTACGGCGCCATGACCTATAGCGACGAGGTGCATGCGGTCGGCATGTACGGCGCGCGCGGCGGCGGCATTGCCGAGCGCGACGGGGCGATGGCGCGCATCGACGTGATCGAGGGTACCCTGGCGAAAGCTTTCGGTTGCCTGGGCGGCTACATCGCGGCCTCGGCGAAGATCGTCGATGCGGTGCGCTCCTACGCCCCGGGCTTCATCTTCACCACCGCGTTGCCGCCGCCGGTCTGCGCGGCCGCGATCGCGGCGATCCGCCACCTGAAAGCCTCGTCGTGGGAGCGCGAGCGCCATCAGGATCGCGCCGCCCGCACCAAGGCGGTGCTCGCAGCCGCCGGCCTGCCGGTCATGCCGAGCGACACGCACATCGTGCCGGTCTTCGTCGGCGAGCCGGAAAAGTGCAAGCGGGCGTCCGACCTGCTCCTGCAGGAGCACGGCATCTACATCCAGCCGATCAACTACCCGACCGTCCCCAAGGGCGCCGAGCGGCTGCGCATCACGCCCTCGCCCTATCATGACGACGCCCTGGTCGATGCGCTCGCCGAAGCGCTGGTCGACGTGTGGGACCGCCTCGGCCTGCCGCTGAGCAAGCGCGCGCTGGCCGCTGAGTAGGCCCGCACTGCGCCCACGGCCGCCGCGGCGCGCATGAGCGCGTCGCCGGCCGGTCGGCTAATCCTCCAGCGCCTCGCGCGCCGCATGAAGCGGGGCCGGCAGATCATGCGGGGCGGGCGGCGCGCGCGCGGTCAGGCGCACGCCGATCGGCAGCGCGAGCGTAACCAGCACAATGCGCGCGAGATGGTGGGCGCCGACGAACACCGGATCGAGGTGGAGCGCGAGCGCCAGAATCATCATGGCGTCGACCGAGCCGGGCGCGTAGGAGGCGACGAGGTCGAGGACGCGCAGCGACAACAGGAACGCGGCGGCCATCACGAACAGCCCCGCCGCTGCCAGGGAGACCAGCAGCGAGCCGATCGACGCCGCGAGATAGTCGAGCAGCGTGCGGAACGAGGTGCCGTTGAAGCGCGATCCAATGACGGCGCCGAGGCCGGCCATCGCGGCTGCGGCGAACGGCGCCGGCAGTTGGATCTGGATGAAGCCGCCCCCGTGCAGCGCCGCCGACACCGCCATCGGCCCGAAGAAATAGCCGCCCGCAAAGCCCGCCCGCGCGAGCAGCAGCGCCGCGACGACCGAGCCGCCGAACAGCGCCAGCGCCTGCTCCGGCGCCGCCAGCATGCCCGGCCCTTCCGCCGGCAGCCGGGTCGGACCGGAAAGGCCGAGCAGCGCAAAGGCGGCCGGTACGCCCACCGCGAGCGCGGTCAGCCGCAGGGTCTGCACGATCATGATGGCGCGCAGGTCGGCGTCCCGTTCGGCCGCCAGCACCGCGACCTGCGACAGCGCGCCGGGCACCGACGCGAACAGCGCGGTCTGCGCATCCCACCGGTGCACGAGCGCGAGATAGCCCGTTCCGGCTCCCGTGATGGCCAGCATCGCCACTGCGAGCATCGCGATGCTGGCGGGCCAGCGAACCATGCCGTGCAGCGTCTCCGGCGTTGCCACCCCGCCGATGGCCACCCCCAGCGCAACAAAGAAGATTCGCGCGAGCAGCGGGGGAACGTGGATTGGCCGCCCCGCCAGCGCCGCGATCGTGGCGAACACCATGGCGCCGGCCATCCAGCCGGCCGGAAAGCGGGCGCTGTCGAACAGCAGACCGCCGACCCCGGCGAGCACGAAGGTCTCGACGAGCGGTCGTATCTGGCGCGGACGGGCAGTTGGGGTCATGTCCGGGTAGGCACCAAGGTCATGCCGGCAGACCGCGGCAGCCCCGTGGGGAAGCGGCGGGGCCGATAGGCAGGGCGCGGAGGAGCCGGCCGGG
>DATBWJ010000155.1:0-10854 GCA_036514935.1 Xanthobacteraceae bacterium | reverse complement strand
GGGCTCGCCGTCGTCTTCAAGATGGAGAGCCACAACCACCCGAGCTATATCGAGCCCTACCAGGGCGCCGCCACCGGCGTCGGCGGCATCCTGCGCGACGTTTTCACCATGGGCGCGCGACCGATCGCCTGCCTCAACGCGCTGTCGTTCGGCGATCCCGCGCATGCCAGGACGCGCCACCTCGTTGCCGGCGTGGTCGCCGGCATCGGCGGCTACGGCAACTCGTTCGGGGTGCCGACGGTCGGCGGCGAGGTGCGCTTCCATCGCCGCTACGACGGCAACTGCCTCGTCAACGCCATGGCTGTGGGCATCGCGGACAAGGACAGGATTTTCTACGCCAAGGCGACGGGCGTCGGAATGCCCGTCGTCTATCTCGGCTCGAAGACCGGGCGCGACGGCATCCACGGCGCCACCATGGCCTCCGCCGAATTCGGCGAGGATTCGCAGGAAAAGCGCCCGACCGTGCAGGTCGGCGACCCGTTCTCCGAGAAGCTGCTGCTCGAAGCCTGCCTCGAAATCATGGCCAAGGACTGCGTGATCGCCATTCAGGACATGGGCGCGGCCGGGCTTACCTGCTCCGCGGTCGAGATGGGCGCCAAGGGCGACCTCGGCGTCACCCTCGACCTCGACCGGGTGCCGTGCCGCGAGACCGGCATGTCGGCCTACGAGATGATGCTGTCGGAGAGCCAGGAGCGCATGCTCATGGTGCTGCGCCCGGACAAGGAAGAGGAGGCAGCGGCGATCTTCCGCAAATGGGGGCTTGATTTCGCCGTGGTGGGCGCCACCACGCCATCCAAGCGCTTCGTGGTGCGCCACGGCGGCGACGTGATGGCGGACCTGCCGATCAAGGAGCTGGGCGACGAGGCGCCCGTCTATCACCGGCCCTTCGTTGAGACGCCCAAGCGCCCGCGCGTCCAGGCCTCCGACGTCGCGCCGCCGATGTCGCTGGCCGACGCGCTCGAAAAGCTCATTGGCTCACCCGACCTATGTTCGAAACGCTGGGTGTGGGAACAGTACGACCACGTCATCGGCGGCAACACGGTGCAGCGGCCGGGCGGCGACGCCGCGGTAGTGCGCGTCGAGGACGGCCCGCGAGCACTCGCGCTCACCACCGACGCAACGCCGCGCTACTGCGAGGCCGATCCGGTCGAGGGCGGCCGGCAGGCGGTGGCGGAGGCCTGGCGCAACATCACCGCCGTCGGCGCAAAACCGCTCGCCGTCACCGACAACCTCAATTTCGGCAGCCCCGAGCGGCCCGAGATCATGGGCCAGCTCGTCGGCTGCATCCGCGGCATCGCCGAGGCGTGCGCGGCGCTCGACTTCCCCGTCGTCTCCGGCAACGTGTCGCTCTACAACGAGACCAACGGCCGCGCGATCCTGCCGACGCCGACCATCGGCGGCGTCGGGCTCATTGACGATTTCAGGCGGTCGGCGACGCTCCCGTTCAAGGCGTCCGGCGAGACAATTGTGCTGGTGGGGGATACCGCCGGCTGGTTCGGCCAGTCGCTTTATCTGCGCGAGGTGTGCGGGCGGGAGGAGGGCGCGCCGCCGCCGGTCGACCTCGCCGCCGAGCGCCGCAACGGCGACTTCGTGCGCAGCCTCATCCGCGACGGTTTTGCAAGCGCCGTCCACGACGTCTCCGACGGCGGCCTGTTGGTGGCGCTCGCCGAGATGGCGATGGCCTCCGGCATCGGCGCCCGCCTCGCCGCCGCGCCCGCCGGGCTTGTCGCGCACGCCTTCTGGTTCGGCGAGGACCAGGCGCGCTACGTGGTGAGCCTTGCCGCCGGCGCAGCCGAGGCGGCGGCGGCGCGGGCGGCCGGCGTCCCGTTGCGGCGCATCGGCACCACCGGCGGTGACACGTTGACGGTGCCCGGCGAGCGCCCCATGCTGGTCGCGAGTTTGCGCGAGCGCTTCGAAGGCTGGCTGGCGGCCTACATGGCTGGCACCGCGCCGTGATCCACATGCAGGAGCACCCCCATGGCGATCGACGCCAGCGAGATCGAGCGGCTGATCAAGGCCCGCATTCCCGACGCGCAGGTGACGATCCGCGATCTCGCCGGCGACGGCGACCACTACGCCGCGGTCGTCATTTCCGAAACCTTCCGCGGCAAGTCGCGCGTCCAGCAGCACCAGATCGTCAACGAGGCGCTCAAGGACGTCATGGGCGGCCGGCTGCACGCGCTCGCGCTGCAGACCGGCACGCCGAAGTGACGCGAGAGCACAGTTCCCGCGCATGATCGCATATGCGCAAATCGCTCATCGCGGCGGCGCCGCGCCCGGTGCGGCGAGCCATCCGCATTCCACGGGCAGCGGCCCGCAGCGGCGTGCGGTATTGATGACCGAGGCCGGCGTCCGCGCGCGCTGAGGTCGACGGGTCTTTCGAGCACATCAGGGGGGAATCATGGCGAAGCAAGCCTCGCAGGCCAAGCGAACCAGGGTAAAACGGACAGCCGCCAAACGGACAGCGGCGAAACGGACAACGCCGCAACGGACCGCCCAGCGCGCGCGGGCGCCGGCCACCACCACGTTCAAGGCTGCGGTCATGCGCCGGCGCGCGCGGCCGCTCAAGCTGGAGACGCTCAGCCTCGATGAGCCACGCGCGGACGAGGTTTTGGTGCGCATCGTGGCGACCGGCGTCTGCCACACCGACATCGCCATGCGCGACGACCGCACCGACACGCCGGTGCCGGCGATCCTCGGCCACGAGGGAGCCGGCGTCGTTGAGCGGGTCGGCGCCGCCGTGCGCAAGGTGAAGCGGGGCGATCACGTCGTCATGTCATTCATGTCGTGCGGGCGCTGCCGCTTCTGCCAGCGCGGCGAGCCGTCCTATTGCGAAAAACAGTTCCCGCTCAATTTCGCCTGCGCGCGCGAGGACGCCAGCGTGTCGGCGCACGACCGCAAGGGCAGCGTGTGCAATCACTTCTTCGGCCAGTCGTCGTTTGCGACCTATTCCCTCGCCAACGAGCGCAACGTGGTCAAGGTGCCCAAGAACCTGCCGCTCGAACTGCTGGGTCCGCTCGGCTGCGGGCTGCAGACCGGGGCGGGCGCGGTGATGAACTCGCTCAAGGTCGGGGTGGGCGACAGCTTCGCCGCTTTCGGCACCGGGTCGGTCGGACTGGCCGCCGTCATGGCCGCGCGCGTCGTTGGCGCCACCACCATCATCGCCGTCGACATCGTGGACGCCCGCCTGCGCCTGGCGAAGCGACTCGGCGCCACCCATACCATCAACGCGCGAAAGCACGACCCGGTGGCGGCGATCATGAAGATCACCGGCGGCCGCGGCCTCGACTACACGCTCGATTCGACCGGCCTGGCGCGCGTGTTCAGCCAGGCAGTGGACGCGCTCGGCATCCGCGGCAGTTGCGGCTACGTCACCGGCGGCGTCAAGCCCGAGCGCAAGTTCGACGCGCGCGCCTTCATGGCCAAGGGCAAGCGCCTCATCGCCATCCTGGAGGGCGACGCGGTGCCCGACGTGTTCATCCCGCACCTGATCAGGCTCTATGCCCAGGGCCGCTTCCCGTTCGACAAGCTGGTGAGGTTCTATCCGCTGCGGCAGATCAACCGCGCCTTCACCGACAGCGCGCGCGGCCGCGCCATCAAGCCGATCATCCGGATGGCGTGAAAATGCCACCTTGGCCAGGGGGCGGCGAAAGGCGGCGGCCCAAGGGGCCGCAGGCCAGCGGTGCCGCCCCTTGGGGCGGCGCGCCTGATGCGCTACATATGGCTCGACTGCGCCCGGCCCGCCTGGCCGGGCCGCGGACCCGGGCGCAACACAGGACGACGCTCATGAGCATTCGCGAATTCATCGACAACGAGGTCAAGTCGAACGATGTCGTGCTCTTCATGAAGGGCACGCCGCAATTCCCCATGTGCGGCTTCTCGAGCCAGGTGGTGCAGATCCTCGATCACCTGGGCGTGCCCTACAAGGGCCTCAACGTGCTGGAGTCCGACGAGCTGCGCAACGGCGTCAAGGCCTATTCCAACTGGCCGACCATCCCGCAGCTCTACGTCAAGGGCGAGTTCGTCGGCGGCTGCGACATCGTGCGCGAGATGTTCCAGTCGGCCGAGCTGCAGCAGCTCCTCAAGGAAAAAGGCGTGCCGGTCAGCGAGAGCGCGTAGGCGCCGGTGGCGCGGCTCATCCTCATCCTGGCCGCGATCGTCGATCTCCTGCTGGCCGGGCTGCTCGTCGCCGTGTCGGGCTTTGTGCTCGGCTCAGGCCCTGAATCCATCCGAGCGACGGGGTGGGTGGCGGCCGGGTGGATCGCCATGCTCGCCTTTTCCATCGTGGCGCCGGTGGCGGGGTTCGCGCTGCACTCATTCGGCCGGCCGGCCGGCGGGATTCTCGTCGCCTGGCTGCCGCCGGCGGTGGCGCTCATCGCCGTCAGTCTGCCGCCTACGTTCTGACCGCTGGCGTCGCATCGCGGGCGCCACCCCCTCGCAGCTCTACTCGCTCGCGCGCATGAAGCCCACCCCCCTTCGCAGGGGCAGGTCACGGCGACTGGCGATCGCGCCGGCGGGATTGCTTCGGCGGGCTGCGCCCGCCTCGCAATGACCGCCAACGAGGCGATCTGACGGAGTCCCGCTGTTAGAGCGTTTTCAGTTTCTATGGAAACTGAAAGCGCTCTACATTTTTGCGTGGTCGCATTTTCGGACGGAAAACCGGATTCCACTTTTCCTGAAAATGCTCTAGCCCGCCTGCGCCACCGCCCGGCGCGCCATCACGCCGATCAGGTGCGCGCGGTATTCCGCGCTGCCGTGGATGTCGCTGGCGAGGCCGTCGGCTGACACCGTCAGCCCTTCGAGCGACTTTGGCGAGAACCGCTTCTTGAGCGCCTCCTCGAACGACGGCACGCGGAAGACGCCGGAGGCGCCCGCGCCGGTGACCGCCACCCGGATCTCCGAGGGGCGCTTGGCCACGAACACGCCCACCAGCGCATAGCGGGAGGCCTGGTTGCGGAACTTCACGTAGGCGGCTTTCTTGGGGATCGGGAAGCTGATCTTGGTGATGATCTCGTCGGCTTCGAGCGCGGTCTCGAACAGGCTCTTGAAGAAGTCGTCGGCCGCGATCCGGCGGGCGGTGGTGATCACCGTTGCCCCGAGCCCGAGCACGGCCGCAGGATAGTCGGCGTTGGGGTCGTTGTTGGCGACCGAGCCGCCGATGGTGCCCACGTAGCGCACCGCCGGGTCGCCGATCATGGAGGCGAGCTGGGCGAGCGCCGGCAGGTTCTGCTGGACCACCGGCGAGGTGGCGACGTCATGGTGGCTCGTCAAGGCCCCGATCACCAGCGAACGGCCCCTCAGCTCGACGCCGGACAGGCCGTCGATGCGCGAAAGATCGATGAGGTTCTTGGGCGCGGCGAGCCGCTGCTTCATGGTCGGCAGCAGCGTCTGGCCTCCGGCCAGCAGCTTGGCGTCCTCCAGCTTGTTGAGCATGTTGGTCGCCTGCCGCAGGCCGCTGGCGCGATGATAGGTGAATGCGTACATGCCTGATCTCCGTTGCTACGCCGCCGCGCGGCTCTTGCTGACCTTCTGAAGCGCCGCCCACACGCTTTGCGGCGTGGCGGGCATATCGATGTCCTCGCTGCTGATGGCGTTGGTGATCGCGTTCATCACCGCCGCCGGCGCCGCGATCGCGCCGGCCTCCCCGCAACCCTTGATGCCGAGCGGGTTGGACGGGCATTTCGTCACCGTCATGTCGACCTTGAGCGAGGGCAGGTTGTCGGCGCGCGGCATGGCGTAGTCCATGTACGAGCCGGTCACGAGCTGGCCGCTGCTGTCGTAGACCGTGTGCTCGAGCAGGGCCTGCCCCACCCCCTGTGCGACGCCGCCGTGGACCTGGCCCTCCACGATCATCGGGTTGATCACGGTGCCGAAGTCGTCGACCGCTGTCCACGCCACGATCTGGGTGTCGCCGGTGTCGGGATCGATCTCGACCTCGCAGATGTGGCAGCCGGCCGGGAAGGTGAAGTTGGTGGGATCGTAGAACGCGCCTTCCTTCAGCCCCGGTTCGATCTCGCTGGTCGGGAACTTGTGGGCGACGTAGGCCTGCAGCGTGACCTCGCCCCAGGCCGCCGACTTGTCGGTGCCCGCCACCGTGAACTTGCCGTCCTTGAACACGATGTCGCCTTCCGCCGCCTCCAGCAGGTGGGCGGCGACCTTCTTGGCCTTGGCCTCGACCTTGTCGAGCGCCTTGACGATGGCGGAAATGCCGACCGCGCCCGAGCGCGAGCCGTAGGTGCCCATGCCGAACTGCACCTTGTCGGTGTCCCCGTGCACCACCGAGACCTGCTCGATCGGAATGCCGAGCCGCTCCGCCACCACCTGGGCGAAGGTGGTCTCGTGACCCTGGCCATGCTGGTGGCAGCCGGTGAGCAGCTCCACGCTGCCGGTCGGGTTGACGCGCACCTCCGCCGACTCCCACAGGCCAACGCCGGCGCCGAGCTGGCCGACGAGCGCGGAGGGCGCCACCCCGCAGGCCTCGATGTAGGTGGCAAAGCCGATGCCGCGCAGCCGGCCATTACGCTCGGACTCGCGCTTGCGCCGGCCAAAACCCTTGTAGTCGTGGATCTGCAGCGCCTTGTGCAGCGAGGCATGATAGTCGCCGGCGTCGTAGAGCGAGGCGACCGAGGTCTGGTAGGGGAAGCTGCGCACAAAGTTCTTCTTACGCAGCTCGGCCGGGTCCATGCCGAGCTCGCGCGCGCCGACCTCGACCAGCCGCTCGACCACGTAGGTGGCCTCCGGACGGCCGGCGCCGCGATAGGCATCGACCGGCACCGTGTTGGTGTAGACGGCGTCGACCTCGCAGTAGATGTGCGGAATTTCGTATTGGCCTGACAGCAGCGTGGCGTAGAGAAACGTCGGCACCGCCGAGGAGAAGGTCGACATGTAGGCGCCGAGATTGGCGATGGTGTGCACCTTGAGACCGGTGATCTTGCCGTCGGCATCGAAGGCCATCTCGGCCTGCGTGACGTGGTCGCGGCCGTGCGCGTCCGACATGAAGCTCTCTGTGCGCTCGGCGGTCCATTTCACGGGCCGGCCGACCTTCTTGGACGCCCACAGGCAGACGACCTCTTCCGGATAGATGAAGATTTTCGAGCCGAAGCCGCCGCCGACGTCGGGCGCGATCACGCGCAACTTGTGTTCGGGCGCGAGCCCGATGAAGGCGGAGATGACCAGGCGCGCCACGTGCGGGTTCTGGCTGGCGTACCACAGCGTGAAGCTCTCGCTGCCGGCATCGTACTCGGCGATCGCCGCGCGCGGCTCCATCGCGTTGGGCACCAGCCGGTTGTTGACGAATTCGAGTTTGGTGACGTGCTTGGCCGCCTTGAGTGCGGCCGCCGTCGCCTCCGCATCGCCCAGGTGCCAGTTGTAGATCGTGTTGCCGGGCGCGGCCTCGTGAATCTGCGGCGTCCCCTTGGCCGCCGCCTTGGCCGGATCGATCACCGCCGGCAGCACCTCGTAGTCGATCTGGACCCGCTCGGCGGCGTCCTTGGCCTGCGCCGGCGTGTCGGCGATGACGACCGCCACCGCGTCGCCGACGTGATTGGCCTTGCCGACTGCGATCGCCGGGTGCGGCGCCATCTTCATCGGCGAACCGTCCTTGGAGAGCACGGTCCAGCCGCAGATCAGGTTGCCGAGCCTGGCCTCGGCGAAATCGGCGCCGGTGAAGATCGCCACCACGCCGGGCATGCGGGCGGCCGCCGCGCCGTCGATCGCCCTGATCCGGGCATGCGCGTGCGGGGAGCGAATGAAGTGGATGTGGGCCTGGCCGGGCCGGCGGATATCGTCGGTATATTGGCCCCTGCCGGTGATGAAACGGAAATCTTCCTTGCGGCGGACCGCCGCGCCGATCCCGGTCGCACTCATGACGCCTCCTCCCGGAATTCTGCGCGTCGCCAGGCCGAGTGGATTCCGGTCGCCCGCCTGGACAGCGCGCTTGCCTGATTGTTTAGAGCGCGTTCTAGTGCAACGCCGATTCCCGCCCGCGCCGAACGCGCCCAGCGTTCCTCAGTTCCTACTCGGCAGCTTTGCGAACCCCGCCGACCTCCCCCGTGGCCTTGGCGCCGGCCGCAACTGCCTTGACGATGTTGTGGTAGCCGGTGCACCGGCACAGATTGCCTTCGAGTTCCTCGCGGATCGTTCGCTCATCGAGATCGCTGCCCTTGCGCCGGACGATATCGACCGCCGTCATGATCATGCCAGGCGTGCAGAAACCGCATTGCAGCGCGTGGTGCTCGCGAAACGCCTCCTGCATCGGGTGAAGCTGCGAACCGGTGGCAAGGCCCTCGATGGTCAGCACCTCGGCGCCGTCGGCGCTCAGCGCCAGGATGGTACAGGATTTGACGGCCCGTCCGTTGACAAGGACGACGCAGGCCCCGCACTGGGAGGTGTCGCAGCCGACATGGGTGCCGGTCAGCCGCAGATTTTCGCGCAGGAACTGGACCAACAGCGTGCGCGGATCGATATCGGCTTTGACGGCTTTACCGTTCACCGACATGGAGACGGTGGGCATAACGCTTCTCCCCTTTTCACTCGGGCCGGATGGCCGCATTTCCAGTTTGGCCGGGCAGGGCCGACCGCCACAGTGTGAAATTCGGGCGTTTGGCGCCGATTTCCAGATTGGAGCCCGCCGAAGTCTCTACCCGACCGGGTGGTGCGGTCAAGAGACTTGCCACCCTGGTTGGTCAGGACGGCGGATTGACCGCCTTGGCGAACTTGGTGAAGAACTGGTCGGCCATCTTCTTGGCCGCGCCCACGATTAGCCGCTGGCCGAGCTGGGCGAGCTTGCCGCCGATCTGCGCGTCCACGTTGTAGGCGAGCACCGTGCCGGCGCCGTCCTCCCGCAGCGATACGTTGGCGCCGCCCTTGGCGAACCCGGCTACTCCGCCCTCGCCCTCGCCAGAAATCTTGTAGCCATTGGGGGGATCGAGGTCCGACAGGCGCACCCTGCCCTTCCAGCGTGCCTTGACCGGGCCGATCTTGAGGGTGGCGATGGCGTAGAACTCGGTGTCCGAAATCTTGTCGAGCTGCTCGCAGCCGGGAATGGATGCCTTCAGCACCGCAGGATCGTTGAGCTTTCGATAGACTTCCTCGCGCGGCGCGCTGAGCTGCACTTCGCCCGACATGGTGACGGCCATCACAGGTACTCCGGTTGGATGTGGCCCGCCTTGCTCAATCCATCTTGCCCATCAAGTCAAGCGGCACCCTTGGCGCCCAGCGCGCTGGCTGGGCCGAACCGCGCGCCTTGAGGTCAACGCCCCCCGGCTGGCGCCCTCCTCACCCCCCGCCGCGGGCGCGGAACTCCTGCGGCGTGGCGCCGCTCTGCTTGCGGAAGAAGCGCGTGAAATGCGAGGGATCGGAGAACGCGAGGTCGTAGGCGACCTCGTGGATCGGCAGGCTGGTGAACACGAGCTGGCGCTTGGCCTCGGTCAACACGCGCTGGCGGATCAAGTGGCCGGCGGTCACGCCGGTCGCGCGCTTGACGTGGTCGTTGAGCCGGTCGGGCGTCATCGCCAGCTTCTCGGAGTAGAACGCGAGCTGGCGTTCCTTGCGAAAGTTCTCCTCGATCAGCGCGCGCAGCGTTTCGACCGCGGGGTCGGCGGGCCGTAGCGTGACCGCGCCGGTGCGCGCGCGGCTCGCCGCCAGCCGCGCCACCTCGATCGCGATCAGCGTGAGATAGCCGCGCATGGCGTAGCGGTAGCCCTCGCGGGCCAGGAAGCGCTCCTCGTGGAGCTCGCTGCACAACGCGGAAAGGCGCTGGGCTTCCGCCGCCCCGATCGGCACCACCGGATCGGCAGCAAGCGCGCGCAGCCGCGCGAGCGCCTCGCCCGAATGGTCTCCCAGCGCCTCCGTGACGTCCTCGGTGAAGCTGAGCACCCAGCCCTCGGTCACGCGCGGCTCGAAGTGGTAGCCGTGCGCCACTGTCGCCGGGGTCAGGATCGCGCACGGGGCGCTGAACGGAAGCGTCGCGGCCTCATAGGTCATGGTGCCGCCGCCCTGCGCGATGATCAGGATCTGAAACAGATTGCGATGGCGGTGGACGCGGATCGTCCAATCATGGACCGAGGAGCGCGACGAAATCGTCTCGACATGGATGAAGTCGAAGGCCTGATCGTCGGGCGGATCGCCGTAAAGGTGGAACAGCGGCAGGGCATGCACGGTCGCCATGGCGTAAGCTTAGGCCAGCCGCTGCGCCAGGGAAGGGCCGCGCCCGCTTTGCCCCTGAAAAAATTGGCGCCGGCGACCGGCGTCAGCCGCCCCGCACTCTCCCGCCGGACCCTTGCGGGCCGCCTCGCCGCCGGCTCGCATGCTCGGGGGTGTCCGCCGGGCGACCCCCTTGCGACAATTCGCCGCCGGCGCGGTTGCGCCGGGACGGCCGCGGCGCGATCACAGCGAGCGGTAGGCGCGCCCGCGATAGACGAGGGCCGGCGCGTCCGGCCCGAGCGCGACCGTCTCGACCACGCCGAAGATCACGTTGTGGCTCGCCACCGCCTTGATCTCGACGAGGCGGCAGTCGCAGGCCGCGATCGCACTGGTGAGAACCGGCGCCCCCGTCGACAACGTCGTCCAGGTGCCGAGCTTGAACCGTTCCGCCCCCACCGCGCCGGTGCGGCCAGCGAACACATCGGAGAGCGCCTCGGCATCCGCGGGCAGCGTGTTGACGCAGAAGGTGCGGTTGGCGGCGATGAGCGCGCTCGCCTGGCTCTTGCGGTTGAGACAGACGAGCAGGGTCGGCGGGTCGTCGGAGACCGAACAGACGGCGGTGGCGGTAAATCCGGTCCTGCCGGCAGCCCCGTCGGTGGTCACCACGTGCACCGCGGCGCCGTAGCGGCTCAGGGCCTCACGGAACAGCTT
>DATBWJ010000154.1:0-3643 GCA_036514935.1 Xanthobacteraceae bacterium | reverse complement strand
CAGCCCGCCGAAACAATCCCGCGAGATCGCCACGCCCCCTGCGCCGTCTCGCGATGACGGCGACTGCGAGGGGGACGAGCACACCGGAAATCATCCCGCTCTCGGCGCGCCTTGCTCACTGCCTTAGAACATGGCCTCATCGCCGGCAAGCGATGGCGCTGGGCCACCGGCTTGCCCGGCCAGACACGCCATCAATCGCTTGCGCAGTTCGGCGATGGGAACTTCGGTGATCGCCTCGGCGCACTGCGCCTCGGCCTCGACATCCCCGGCAACGGCGCGCTCCAAGCACGTCCCGATGCGGCCGATGACTTTCGCGACCGCGAGGTATTCCTGCCGCAGGCGATCGAAATCCTGCAGCGTGACGACAAGCTCGCGGCTCACCTCGCACCGGCTGAACGCGATCGCCTCCGTCACTTGGGAGGTGGTTTCCTCGAACCTGACCACGACATCGCACAGAACCGCCGACAACTCCGACAACAATCGCTCAAGAGCGGCGACAAAGTCCGCCGTCGGCATAGCCGCGGCGCCCGATGCGGCCTCCCCACAGGAGTTCAGTCTTTGCGCGGTCACGATATCCTCCCGAGCACTTCTTCCATCTTCTTCTGCAGGGTCGCCTGGTCGAACGGCTTGACCAGATAATTGTTGACGCCGGCCTGCGCAGCCTTGATGACCAATTCGCGGTCGCCGCGACCGGTCACCAGGATGAAGGGCGTCTTGCGCAGTGCAGGGTGACCGCGCACCGCTCTGAGCAACGCGAGCCCATCCATTTCCGGCATGTTGAAATCGGAAATGATCAGGTCGAGCGGCTGGATGCTTGCGGTCTTGAGCGCCTGCTGGCCGTTCTCGGCCTCGTGAATCAACCGAACGCCGATCTTTTCCAGTGACATTCGCGCCACGGTGCGCACACTCATCTGGTCATCCACAATCAGAATCTTCAGAGCCGCTGCTGCTGGCATTTGGCCGCTCCTGTCATGGTCGCCGTGCACATGGATTCACCGCCTCTTCAGGCCTGCCCCTGAGGTCAGGCTGCGTTCGCAATTCCGTGACCGCTGGCGCGCGCCGCGGCCGGTCCTGCTTCGCCGGATCTCCTGCACAGCTCCTCGGCGTCCAGAATGAATGCGACACGGCCATTGCCGAGGATCGTGGCCGCCGCGATGCCCGGCACGCTGCCGTAGTTTTCTTCAAGGCTCTTGATCACCACCTGCTGGTGGCCGCACAGCTCGTCCACGACCAGGCCGGTCCGCGCGCCGTCGCTTGCCTCGATGATGATGACGATTCCCTGGGAAGCGTCCGAAATGCGCGAGTTGACGTGAAAAATATCGCTCAAGTGCACGAGCGGCACGATATCGCCGCGCAGTCGCAGCGTGCCCCGTGTTCCGAGCAAAGGCGCGACGTCGGAGCGCGCCGGGCGTATGCATTCCACGATGGCCGAAATCGCCATGACGTAGGTCTCATCGCCCACGCGGAATATCATTCCGTCGACGACGGCGAGCGTCAGCGGCAACGCGAGCTGGATCATCGTGCCGCGGCCGCGCTCGGACTTGAGACTTATGCGTCCGCCCAGGTCCTGTATGTTGCGCCGCACGACATCCATGCCGACGCCGCGGCCGGATATGTCGGAAACGATCTCGGCGGTGGAAAACCCGGCCATGAACACGAGATTGTTGATCTCCTCCTCGCTCACCACGGCGTCCGGCGCGACCAGGCCCTTCTCGCGCGCCTTCTTGAGCACGCGCTCGCCGTTGATGCCGGCGCCATCGTCACGGACCTCGATGACGATGCGGCCGCCGCGATGGTCCGCGGACAGGCGAATGGTGCCTTCTTCGTTCTTGCCGGCCGCCCGCCGTTCATCCGGGGTCTCGATGCCGTGATCGATCGAGTTGCGGATGATGTGGGTGAGCGGGTCGCTGAGGCGCTCGATGATGGTCTTGTCGACCTCCGTGTGCTCGTTCACCATTTCGAGGCGGATCTTCTTGCCGGTCTTGGCCGACAACTCCCGTACCAGACGGGGCATACGCTGGAACACGGAACGGACGGGCTGCGCCCGCATCGACATGACGGCGTTCTTGAGTTCACGCGTGTGGTGGATGACCTCTTCGAGAACCTGCGAGAGCCGGCCTTCGGCCTGCTCGGGCAAGTCCTGGACGATCTGTCCCAACATCGCCTGCGCGATCACCAGTTCACCGACCATGTTCACCACCCGGTCGATGCGCTCGAGATCCACTCGGATCGTGGCACTGACGGCCGGCTTGGTCGCAGGCGGCTGCGCGGGCTTGACCGGGTCGTCCTGGGCGTCGGCCGTGCCGGCGGATTGCGATTGCGATCCGTCCGAGGCCGTCGAGCGCTCGTTCGCCGAGGAGGTCTCCTCCAGATGTTGTGGCTCGGCGGATACCGGCGTTCCTGCGATCTCCACCCGGAACGCGCCGAGGATCGGCTGGACGATGTGTGCGAGTTCGTCAACGCGCGCCGTCGTGCGCAGAGTTGCCGTCCAGTAGAGGTAGGGGCGCGACGGTTGCAACTCGTCGAGCGGCGGAACGTCGCTGGTCTCCGCGCCAAGATCGAGACTTCCGCAGGCACGCAGCGCCTGCAGCACCGGCAGCGGGTCGGCCGCCTGCGACCAGGACTCCACCTGCGGCCGGATCACGAGATGATGGGTCTCATCAGCCTGCTCGTCATAGACTTCGGCGCGCACCGGCACGAACTCGATGCCCTCGAAGGAGTCCGGCCCCTGTCCGCCAAGGTCCTCGCATGATGCGTCGGTTGCTTCGTTCAGCACGTGCTGCAGCGCCTCTTTGGCGTTGCGACCAAAGTCGGCCGGAACGCTCTCGCCAGATCGCGCCATCGCAACGAGACCGCCGAGCGTGTCGTTGGCGGAAAACAGCGCATCGATGACTTCAGATGTCACCGCCAGGTTGCCGCGACGAACGGCATCGAGCACGGTCTCAAAGACGTGGGCGAAACCAACGAGCGATTCGTATCCGAACACGCCCGCGCCCCCCTTGATCGAGTGGATGGCACGAAAGACCGCGTTCACGGTCTCATTGTCGCCATTGCCATCCCGCATGTCGTTCAGGCCCGTTTCGAGGGCCTGAAGACCGTCCTCGGTCTCCTCGAAGAACGTGTTCTTGAGCTCGTCCCAACTCGACATGATCGATTGACCTAATTGAATGCGTTCACGGGCTGACCTTGCGGATCACGTCCACGAGGCGTTCCGGATCGAAGGGCTTGACCAGCCATCCGGTCGCGCCGGCCTCGCGCGCGATGTCTTTGCTTTTCTGCTCGCTTTCGGTCGAGAGCACGAGGATCGGGGTCTGCTGGTGGTTGGGGTCTTCACGCAGACGCCTGATCACGCCGTAGCCGTCGAGCCTCGGCATGTTGATGTCCGTAATCACGACGTCGATCGCCTCTTTGCGCAAAACCTCAAGCCCGTCCTGCCCGTCGATCGCCTGCACGACCTGGTAGCCGGCATTCGTCAGTGCCAGCATCAGCATGTCGCGCATGGTTTTTGAATCGTCGATGGTCAGGATGCGCTTCTCGACGGCACCGCCTTCGGTCGCTTTCGAGGCGTGCTCGGGCGGCGCCTGGGTCTCGTCGGCCGGAGCGGACTCCGTCATCGACTCGACTGCCGGCTGATCCGCCGGCG
>DATBWJ010000153.1:0-14980 GCA_036514935.1 Xanthobacteraceae bacterium | reverse complement strand
TGCTCGACGGCCTGCTGCCGCTGGCGGCTGAAAACCTGTTCGGCCACGTCAGCGCGCTCAACGCCCTCGACCTGCGGCTGCGGGCGGCCGAGATCGTGGTCGCCGGCGCAGGCGCCCAGGCCGACGACTTGTTGAGCGCGGCGCTCAAATTGCCCCATGTCGAGCGCGTCGTGCAGCGCGCGCGCCGGGCGGACGAGCTGGCTACCCATCCCGCCCGCGACATGCTCGCGGCGGCCCCGCCGGGGACCGCCGTCGTGTGCATGGGCTCGCGCTGCTCGCTCCCGCTCGCCGACCCCCGCCGGCTCGCCGACGTGGTGGCCGAGATGCGTGGAGCCGGGCTCTCAGGCAGTGAACCTAGAGCAGGATGATTTCAGGTGTGCCCGTCCCCCTCGCAGTCGCCGTCATCGCGAGACGGCGCAGGGGGTGTGGCGATCTCGGCGAGATTGCTTCGGCGGACTTCCGCCTGCGCCCTGCGGGCTACGGCGGACAAGCCGCCCGCCTCGCAATGACCGCGAACGAGTCGATCCGAAGGCACCGCGCTGTCGCAAATAGTCCGCCGTCCGCGTTATTTCCTGGCCTTGCCATCCTTCTGCGGCTCGCCCGCCAGCTTGGGCGGCTCGATCGTCACCCCGGCCTTGGTGAGGGCGGCGCCAAGTTGGCCGACCCGGTTGAACAGGTCCGCCAGCGCCGTGCGGTTGAGCACCAGCCGGCACACCGGCACCTGGCGGCCTTCGATGATTCCCTGCGGGCCGGGATCGTCGAAGCGCGCGACGGTGAACTCGATCCGCATGAGCTGGCCGTCGAACACGCACGAGCGGATCGAATCGGCAAAGGTCTCGCCGACCTCGGGGCGATCCTCGTAGCGCAGCCGCGGCTGGCGGCTGGTCTTGGCGTCCGCAGACGCGCTCTCGGCACCTTCCGCCATGGCCCTATTCCTCTTTTGGCCGCTCACGTGTTCATCGACTCGAAGAACTCGCCATTGTTCTTGGTGTTGCGCAGCTTGTCGAGCAGGAAATCGATGGCGTCCATCGTTCCCATCGGGTTGAGGATGCGGCGCAGCACGTAGATTTTCTTGAGCACCGGCGGCTCGGTCAACAGCTCCTCCTTGCGGGTGCCCGAGCGGGTGATGTCGATGGCCGGAAACGTGCGCTTGTCGGCGACCTTGCGGTCGAGAATGATTTCGGAGTTGCCGGTGCCCTTGAACTCCTCGAAAATCACCTCGTCCATGCGGCTGCCGGTGTCGATCAGCGCGGTGGCGATGATGGTGAGCGAGCCGCCCTCCTCGATATTGCGCGCGGCGCCGAAGAAGCGCTTGGGCCGTTGGAGCGCGTTGGCGTCGACGCCGCCGGTCAGCACCTTGCCCGATGACGGCACCACCGTGTTGTAGGCGCGCCCGAGCCGGGTGATCGAGTCGAGCAGGATCACCACGTCGCGGCCGTGCTCGACCAGGCGCTTGGCCTTCTCGATCACCATCTCGGCGACCTGCACGTGACGGGAGGCCGGCTCGTCGAAGGTCGAGGAGATCACCTCGCCCTTGACCGAGCGCTGCATGTCGGTGACCTCCTCGGGCCGCTCGTCGATCAGCAGCACGATCAGGTAGCACTCCGGGTGATTGTGGGTGATCGAGTGGGCGATGTTCTGCAACAGCACAGTCTTGCCGGTGCGCGGGGGTGAGACGATGAGCGCGCGCTGGCCCTTGCCGACCGGCGCCACGATGTCGATGACGCGCGCCGACAGGTCCTTCTTGGTGGGGTCCTCGTATTCCAACCTGATCCGCTCGTCGGGATAAAGCGGCGTCAGGTTGTCGAAGTTGATTTTGTGGCGTGCCTTCTCGGGATCCTCGAAGTTGATGGTGTTCACTTTGAGGAGCGCGAAATACCGCTCGCCTTCCTTCGGACTGCGGATCTGGCCCTCGATGGTATCGCCGGTGCGCAGCGCGAAGCGCCGGATCTGAGAGGGGGAGACATAGATGTCGTCGGGCCCGGGCAGGTAGTTCGCCTCGGGGGCGCGCAGGAAGCCGAAGCCGTCCTGGAGCACCTCGACGACGCCTTCGCCGATGATCTCGATGTCCCTCTGCGCGAGCTGCTTGAGAATGGCGAACATCAGCTCCTGCTTGCGCATGGTCGAGGCGTTCTCGACCTCGTTCTGTTCGGCGAAGCTGAGCAATTCGACGGGATTCTTGGACTTGAGGTCTTGGAGTTTCATTTCCCGCATGCGGGTAACCTTATGAGATGACCGGCGGCGCAAATTGGCCGGTCGGTACTGGGAGGAGAGGTTGCAGGTCTTGGGCGAGAGGCCTTCGGCAAGAACCGTCGGCAAATGCTTAGGCGAGGCGCGAGACCCCCGGCCCGATGCAGCGGCAGGTCCTTCCGACCTTGGCTCGATGCACCTGCCTGCAATTGGGGATAGGCTATAAATATGAAAAGAGCACGACCCGTGCAAGACCCGTTGTGCGAATTTGGCTGACGAATGGCAAATCAGAACGGCTTGACGATCACCAAAATGACCATTGCGATCATCAGCACCGTCGGTACTTCATTGATAATTCTGTAGAATCTTTGCGAGTGCTGGTTGCGGTCGGCCCCGAATTCCCTCACCCAGGCCACGAACATCCCGTGCAGCGCCGACAGCGCCAGCGCCAATACCAGCTTGGCGTGCAGCCATCCCGATCGGTACCAGCCCTCGCTCCACATCAGCCACAGGCCGAGCCCCCAGGCCGCGATCATGGCCGGATTGATGATCACCCAGAGCAGCCGGCGCTCCATGACCTTCAGCGTCTCGGATAACTCCGAGCCCGGCGCCGCCTCGCTGTGGTAAACGAACAGCCGCGGCAGATAGAGCATGCCGGCCATCCAGGCGATCACCGCGACGACGTGGAAGGCCTTGAGCCAGAGATAGGCGCTCGCGGGAACGGCGACGATCAGCGCTGCAACGGCCACAGCGAGGATGCCGAGCGCGAATGCTGCCCGCACCCGGCGGCGCGCGAATGGCTGCACCGTCAGGCCCCTCGTACCCGGGCGACCATCCGCTCGACATGGGCGATCGGAGTGTCCGGCAGGATGCCGTGGCCGAGGTTGAAGATGAATGGCCGCGCGGCAAAGGCGGCGAGAACGGCGTCGACCGCCCTGTCCAAGGCGTCGCCGCCCGCGAGCAGGACGTGCGGATCGAGGTTTCCCTGCACCGGGCGCCGCTCCTGCACCTTCTGGGCGAAGGAGCGATCGAGTGTCCAATCCAGGCCAATGGCGTCGACCGCAACGTGCTCGGCGTAGCGCATGAGGGATGCCCCGGCCCCGCGCGGAAAGCCGATGAACTTTGCTGCGGGGATGCGCGCCCGCACGCCTGCTACGATGCGCGCCGCCGGCGCTACGCACCACCGCTCGAACTCCTCCGGCGCCAGGACGCCGCTCCAGGTATCGAAGAGCTGAACCGCGTCGGCTCCGGCCGAAAGCTGGTCCGCTAAGTACTCGATCGAGGCCTGCTCGATTAGCCCGATCAGTTCCGCGAAGCGCGGCGGATCGCGATAGGCGAACAGCTTGGCCTTGCCGTGGTCAAGCGAGCCGCTGCCGGCGACCATGTAGGTTGCGACCGTCCACGGCGCGCCACAGAAACCCAGCAATGCCACCTCCGGCGCCAACTGCTGGCGAACCCGACCAATGGTCTCCATCACTGGGCTCAGAACGGACGCATCGCAATGATCGCGAAGGTAGCCGATCTCGCCCACGCCGATCGGCGGTGTGAGCTGCGGCCCATCACCGTCAACATAGTCAACCTTCTGCCCGAGCGCATAGGGAACCAGCAGGATATCCGCAAACACAATCGCCGCGTCAAAACCAAACCGGCGCACCGGCTGCAATGTCACCTCAGCAGCTAGTTCCGGGGTGCAACAAAGCTTGAGAAAGCTGCCGGCTTTCTCGCGCAGGCGCCGGTACTCGGGCAAGTACCGCCCGGCTTGCCGCATCATCCAAATGGGAGGAGGATTTTGTGTTTGTCCTCTCAGGACCTCGAGAACAGGCACTTTGGGCGTGGTGGCGCTCATCGCTTCAAAACTATAAATATATAATCCTAGATTACTGTTGTTATTGGCATGTTGATTTGACTCACAACTCGCTATCCCGGCAGGATTCACAAGAACCTCACAGCGGGAGATCGGGGTGTTGTGACGGTCTGATGCCAGATCGGCGCGGGTTTGGCTAGAAGGCGGGTGGTCGGATTAGTTGTCCCCGACCTTATCCAAGGACGATCAGGGTGGGCTGGAAATTATCCCAGGCTGTGAGCATGTGGACTCGAAGGCTGCGACAAGCCGGCGAGACTGGCGGCAGGCTTGCGGCGGCCACCTTGTCCACAGCCATCAACACGTATTCCAATGCCTCATAGAACCGTCAATTTCTTTCATCTTCACCTGATCTCGGATTCGACCGGCGAGACGTTGGTGACGGTGGCACGCGCCGCGGCCGCCCAGTACACCAATGTCGTACCGATCGAGCATGTCTACCCGGCGGTCCGCACAAGCAAGCAGCTCGACCGCGTGCTGTCCGCGATCGAGGCCGAGCCGGGCATCGTGCTCTATACGTTGCTCGACGAGACGCTGGTCGAGCGGCTCGACCGCCGCTGCCAGGAGCTTGGCGTGCCGTGCTGGTCGATCCTGGGACCAGTATTGCGGGTCTTCCAGTCGTATCTCGGTGCAGAGTCCGCTCATCGCGTCGGCGCCCAGCACACGCTCAACGCCGAGTATTTTAAGCGCATCGACGCGCTCAACTTCACCATGCTGCACGACGACGGGCAGCATGCGGAGGACTTGGAGAGCGCCGACGTCGTGCTGGTGGGCGTGTCTCGCACCTCCAAGACGCCGACCTCGATCTATCTTGCCAATCGCGGGGTGCGGACGGCGAATATCCCGCTCGTGCCCGGAGCGGCGGTCCCTCCCAACCTGGAAGTGCTCAAAAGCCCCCTGGTGGTCGGGCTCTACGCTAGCCCGGAGCGCATCGTCCAGATCCGGCAGAATCGTCTGCTCGGCCTCAATGTTCAGCCCCACGACAACCAGTACGTCGATCGGCAGGCGGTGGCGGAAGAGGTGGCCGTCTCGCGCCGCCTGTGCGCCAAGCACGACTGGCCGAGCATCGATGTCACGCGCCGCTCGATCGAGGAGACCGCGGCGGCCATCTTGGCGCTGCTGGCCGACCGTCGGCGGCTGCCTGTGGCCTGACATGCTACTATGGCGCGACCCGCAGGCGCTGGTGCTGGCTTCGCGCAGCCCGACCCGGCGCGCCATCCTGGAGGCAGCGGGCATTCCCGTCGAGGTGTGCGTTGCCGACCTCGACGAGCGGGCGATCGAGCGCCGCGCAGGAGTGCTGAGCGCGGCGGAGGCCGCAACCTTGCTCGCGCGGGAGAAGGCACGAGCGCCGCGGGTGACCGGCCGTTTCGTCGTCGGCGCCGATCAGACGCTGGCCCTCGGCTCGCAGCGCTTCAGCAAGCCCGCCGACCGCGCCGCCGCGCGCGAGCAGCTGCGCGCGCTCAGCGGTCGCACCCATGAGCTGCATTCGGCGGTGGCGGTGGCGCGCGACGGGCGCGTCGTGTTCAGCCACGTCGATGTGGCGCGGCTGACCATGCGCGCGCTGTCCGAGCGTTTCCTCGACGCCTATCTCGACGCCGCCGGCGCGCAGGCGACGGCGAGCGTCGGCGGCTACCAATTGGAGAAGCTCGGCGTCCACCTGTTCGAGCGCGTCGAGGGCGACCACTTCACCATCCTTGGCCTGCCGTTGCTGGCGCTGCTTGCCTTCTTGCGGCGCGAGGGCAGCCTGGCGCAATAGTCCGCCGCAGTCATCGACATCCGGCCGCGGGGCTCCCTGATGATCGTCCTTGGATTGACCGGCTCGATCGGCATGGGAAAGTCGACCACCGCGTGTTTCTTTGCGGAGGAGGGGGTTCCCGTGCTCGACGCCGACGCGGTCGTGCACGATCTCTACGAGGGCGAAGCGGTGGCACCGATCGAGGCGGCGTTCCCCGGCACGACCGTGGGCGGCAAGGTCGACCGCCACAAGCTCGGCGAACGCGTGATCGGAGACGAGGACGCGATGCGGCGGCTTGAGGCGATCGTGCATCCGCTCGTGCGCAAGGTCGAGGCCCGCTTCCTCGCCGCGGCCGAGAAATCGGGCGCCGAGGTGGCTGTTCTCGACATTCCGCTGTTGTTCGAGACCGGCGGCGAGGCGCGCTGCGATGCCGTGGTGGTGGTCTCGGCCGCTCCCGAAGTGGCGCGCGAGCGCGTCCTTGAGCGGCCTGGCATGACGCCCCAAAAACTTGACGCCATCCTGCGCAAGCAGCTACCGGACGCCGAGAAGCGCGCGCGGGCGGATTTTGTGGTGGATACCTCGCAAGGCTTCGATTTCGCCCGCGTACAGGTTCGTGCCATCCTCGCCGCCGCGGCCAGGCTGCCGAAGCGGCGAGCGTAGGCGCGGCATGCGGAGCGAAGGCCGCGCGGCTCCCGGCGCGCCGCTAGTCGCGCGCTCAACGGCTGGTCAAGGAGGAGCCATGCGCGAGATCGTCCTGGATACCGAGACCACCGGCCTCGACCCGTTCCAGGGCCATCGCATGGTAGAAATCGGCTGCATCGAACTCCTCAACCGCATCCCCACCGGCCAGACCTTTCACCGCTACTTCAACCCCGAGCGCGATATCCCCCCCGAGGCCTTTGCGGTTCACGGCCTGTCGGCCGAGTTCCTACGGGACAAGCCGCGCTTCGGCGAGGTCGTCGACGAGTTCCTCGCCTTCATCGGGGATGCGCCGCTGGTCATGCACAACGCCGCCTTCGACATCGGCTTCCTCAATGCCGAGATCGAACGGGTCGGCCGCTTCTTGCTGCAACGCGACCGGCTCATCGACACGCTGATGCTGGCCCGCCGAAAATTTCCTGGCGGGCCCAACCGGCTCGATGACCTGTGCGCGCGCTTCGGCATCGACAATTCGCGCCGCACCAAGCATGGGGCGCTGCTCGACGCCGAACTCCTCGCCGAGGTCTATGTCGAGCTGATCGAGGCGCGGCAGGCGCAACTCGGCCTCGCCAGCGCCTCGGTCGCGAGCGCCGGCGATGTATCACTGGCCGCGCGGCGCACCCGCCCCGCGCCGCTGGCCTCACCGCTGTCCGCCGGCGAGCGCGCGGCCCACCGTGCCTTCATTGCTGCGCTGGGAGCCGAGGCGATTTGGCGCGACTACGTCGACATTGCGTCGGGGCGCGCGCCCGCGAGCGAGGACGGCGACTGACCTTCGCTCCGCAGCGCCGCGCTCTCAGTTCGTGCCGGCGGCTGCGGGCTGGGGCTGGGCTTGGCTGAGCTTCTGGCGGTAGAGCGCGACGAAGTCGACCGGATCGAGCATGAGTGGGGGAAATCCGCCGGCCACAACCGCTTTCGCCACGATCTCGCGCGCGAACGGGAACAATAGCCGCGGGCATTCGATCATGACCAGCGGACCGATATTCTCCTGCGGGATGTTCTGCAACCGGAACACGCCGGCATAGACAAGCTCGAAATTGAACAGGAGCTGGCCAGTGACCTCGGCCTTGCCTTCCAGCTTCAGCTCGACCTCGAAATCGGTATTGGAGAGCTGATTGGGCGCCACGTTGATCTGGATGGAGATGGCGGGCTGCTGGCCGCGCGGCATCAAGGATTTGGGCGCGTTGGGGTTTTCGAAGGATAAATCCTTGATATATTGGGCAAGAACGTTGAGCTGCGGCCCAGTGGTCGCGCCCTGCGGCTGGCCCACCGGTTGTTCGCCATTCTGGGTGGGCATGTCCTCTCCTCAGCGCGAGCCCTGACCGGCTGTGGCTAACACAGGCGTTTGGAGGGAACAAGCAGCGCTCTGGGGTGGCCGCCCCGACCAGCCCGCTGCCAGGACGTGCGATGGCGGCAATGGGCGTGAGCGGCTGACATCGTCCCGCTGTAGGGTGTTCGCCCGACAGGTGAATTTCGCGCCACAGGGTGAAGGACTGCTTGCCACGGCGTTGGCGCCAGGGTCGGACCGCGACGACGGCGCCTGACTGGCAAATTCTCCACCCCACCACTGTTGGCGCGCGGTCAACTATCGTTTACACTTCGTTCGACGTTTGAGGTCGAGCTCCGGGTGCGGGGCTCCGTCTGGCGCGTGCCACTGGATTGGCGACGTCGCGTGCATACATAAGGCGGAACTCAATTCCCACCGGCTGGGAAAGCTGGCCGCCCGAGTGGCCCGAACGGCGAGCTTGCAACGTGTTTGACATCTACACCATCATCTTCCTGGCGCTCGCAGTGTTCATCTTCCTGCGACTGCGCAGCGTGCTCGGCCAGCGGACCGGGCGCGAGCGACCGCCCTATGACCCCTATGCGGCGCGCGAGAGCCGCCGTCCGCCGGCCAACGACAAGGTGGTGGCGCTGCCGGGCCGCACGGCCGAGGGACCGGGCGCCAAGCCTGCCGAAGAGGCCAAGCCCGCCGACCGCTGGCAGGGCGTGGCGCAGCCGGGCTCAAGCGTGGCCAAGGGCCTCGATGCCATCGCCGCCACCGACAAGGCCTTCGACCCAAAGCATTTCCTGGGTGGCGCGCGCCAGGCCTACGAGATCATCGTCACCGCGTATGCGGAAGGCGACCGGCGGGCGCTGAAGAACCTGCTAGCGCGCGATGTCTACGAGGGCTTCGAGGCGGTCATCCGCGACCGAGAGGGCCGCGGGGAGACGACCGAGACGCGCTTCGTGTCGATCGACTCCGCCGACATCATCGGCGCCGAGATGCGCGGCAAGACCGTGCAGGTGACGGTCAGGTTCGTCTCGCAGCTCGTTTCGGTCACCCGCGACAAGTCCGGCAACGTCATCGACGGCAGCCCCGACAAGGTCACCGAGGTCACCGACGTGTGGACCTTCGCGCGCGACGCCAGCTCGCGCGATCCCAACTGGAAGCTGGTCGCCACCGAATCGGGCCAGTGACGGGTCGCTGGTGCGCGCCCGTGCCCGCAGCATCCGCTGGCTGAATGTGGTCGCAGTGCTCGCCGCGACGCTGGCGGCGGCACAGGCCTCGGTTCACGACCGCACGGCGAAGCACCAAGTGCCGGGTCCGATCACGATTCCCGACGCCGCCCTTGAGCCGCTCGCCTGGAGCGAGCTTGCCGGCTGGGCGCAGGATAACCACGCCGAGGCGTTCGCCGCATTCCGCGCGAGCTGTCGCGCCTTGGTGGCGAGCGCCAAGTGGTCGCGGGACAAGCGCCCAATTCACCGCCCGCTGGTAGCGGTCTGCCGCAAGGCGCTAGCGGTTGCGGCGCCGCTGCCGAGCCGCGCCCGCGCCTTCTTCGAGGCCAATTTCCGGCCGCTGCGAATCCGCAAGCTCGGCGATGAGGCGGGGTTTCTCACCGGCTATTACGAGCCGATCGTCGAGGGCTCGCGCTTCCCGACGCGGATTTTCAATGTGCCCGTCCACCGCCGGCCGCATGATCTCATCCCGCCGTCCGCTGCCGCGCGCGGGGCGGGCTTTTCCAACGGCGGCCGCGCCCTGCGCCAGCTTGCCGACGGTACCCTCGGTGCCTATTTCGAGCGCGGCGAGATCGAGGACGGCGCGCTCGATGGCCGCGGTCTTGAGATCTGCTGGCTCAAGGACCCGATCGACCTCTTCTTCATCCAGATCCAGGGCTCCGGGCGGGTTCGCCTCGAAGACGGTACGATGTTGCGCATCAACTACGACGCCCACAACGGCCATCCCTACACGGCGATCGGGCGCGTGTTGATCGACCGCAAGATCGTCGCGCGCGAGGAGATGAGCATGGATCGCCTGCGCGCCTGGATGGCCGCCAACCCGCAGGATGGCCGCGAACTGCGCCGGCAGAACAAATCCTACGTGTTCTTCCGAATCGTCGGTCTGTCGGAGGAGCGCGAAGCGCTGGGCGCGCAGGGCGTGCCGCTTGCTCCGCGCCGCTCCATCGCCGTCGACAAGGAGCTGCATGTCTACGGCACCCCCTTCTTCATCGACGCCGCGCTGCCGCTCGCCGACGCGCGCGTTCCGTTTCGCCGCCTGATGATCGCGCAGGACACGGGATCGGCGATCGTGGGGCCGGCGCGCGCCGACATCTATTTCGGCGCCGGCGAGGAGGCCGGCCGCATCGCCGGGCGGCTGCGCCATCCCGGGGACTTCGCCCTGTTGATCCCGCGCGCGCTTGATCCGGTGGTCGCCGGCACGCACATGCCGCTGCCGCGACCGCGGCCGCCCATCAAGCGAAAGCGGGGGCGCGCATGAGCGCGGGACGCCGGCGCGGAACGCTGAGCGAGGAGGACCGCCGGGCCTGGCAGGCGGTGGCGCGCGCGGTCAAGCCGCTGCCGCGAGGCCGGTCGGACGAGGTTCGCCCGCTCGCCGAGACGTCGTCGCATGCCAAGACGCCGAAGATTGCCCCGGCGCTCGTGCCGCGCCCGCGGCTTGCGCCGGCCGCATCGACACCGCCGCTCGCTTCCCTCGACCGCCGCGAAAAGCAGAGGCTGGCGCGCGGGCGCGAGCCCATCGAGGCGCGCATCGATCTGCATGGGCTGACGCTGGCGCAAGCGCACGCCGCGCTCGCGCGCTTTCTGCGCACGGCGCGGGCGGATGGCGCCAGGTTCGTGCTGGTGATCACGGGCAAGGGTGCCCACGAAGGCGAGCGCGGCGTGCTGCGCCGGCAGGTGCCGCAATGGCTGCGCTCGTCCGAGTTCGGCGAGCTCGTGGTGGGGTTCGAGGCCGCCCACGTCCGCCACGGCGGGGAGGGCGCACTGTATGTGCGGCTGCGGCGCGCGCGTTGACGATGCGATCGGCTTGGCGGCGTGATGGCGCCGGCCGCGCGATGCGTCAGAACGCTACAGAATGAACCTGCTCAGATCGGCGTTCTTGGCAAGATCGCCGACGCTCGTGCGCACGTAGTCGCCGGTGATCTTGACGGTCTCGCCCGAGCGGTCGGTGGCCGCGAAGGAAATCTCGTCGAGCACGCGCTCCATCACCGTCTGCAGGCGGCGGGCGCCGATATTCTCCACGCTCGAATTGACCGCCACCGCCACGTCCGCGATGGCGTCGATGGCGTCGTCGGAGAATTCGAGGGTAACACCCTCGGTCGCCAACAGCGCGACATATTGCTTGATCAGCGAGGCTTCCGGCTCGGTCAGGATGCGGCGGAGATCGTCGCGCGTGAGCGGCTTGAGCTCGACGCGGATCGGCAGCCGGCCCTGCAGCTCGGGCAGCAAATCGGATGGCTTCGACAGGTGGAACGCGCCCGAGGCGATGAACAGGATATGGTCGGTCTTCACCGGGCCGTGCTTGGTGGAGACCGTGGTGCCTTCGATCAGCGGCAGAAGGTCGCGCTGAACGCCCTCGCGCGAGACATCGGCGCCGATGCGCGCCTCGCGCGCGCAGATCTTGTCGATCTCGTCCAGGAAGACGATTCCGTTGTTTTCGACGACCCTGATCGCCTCCTGCACCAGTTGGTCCTGATCAAGCAGGCGGTCCGATTCCTCGTTGACGAGCGGCTCATAAGCCTCCCGCACGTCGAGCCGCCGCGTCTTGGTGCGCCCGCCGAGCTTGCCGAAAATGTCGCCGATCGAGATCGCGCCCACCTGCGCGCCCGGAAGGCCGGGAATTTCGAACAACGGCAGGCCGCCGGAGCTCTGCATCTCGACCTCGATCTCCTTGTCGTCGAGTTCGCCGGCGCGCAGGCGCTTGCGAAAGGCGTCGCGGGTGGTAGCGCTGGCGCCTGAGCCGACCAGGGCGTCGAGCACCCGCTCCTCGGCGGCGAGGTGGGCGCGCGCGCTCACGTCCTTGCGCTTTCGTTCCTTTGTCTGCGTGATGGCGATTTCCACCAGGTCGCGCACGATCTGCTCGACGTCGCGCCCGACATAGCCGACCTCGGTGAACTTGGTCGCCTCCACCTTGATGAAGGGCGCGCCGGCGAGCCTGGCGAGGCGGCGGGAAATCTCGGTCTTGCCGATGCCGGTCGGGCCGATCATCAAGATATTCTTCGGCATCACCTCCTCGCGCAGCCGATCGTCGAGCTGCAGGCGGCGCCAGCGGTTGCGCAGCGCGATGGCGACCGCGCGCTTGGCGTCGGCTTGGCCGACGATGTAGCGGTCGAGCTCGGAGACGATTTCGCGCGGGGAGAAGGAGAGGTCGGGCATGACTTGTCAGCGCGTCCCGAATTACCCTCTCCCCTTGTGGGAGAGGGTGGCTCGCCGATGCAAAGCGAAGGCGAGCCGGGTGAGGGGTATCTTGTGCTTTGGGCTTGGAGTGCTTCACCCCTCACCCGCCTCGCTCACGCAGCGCGTTCGCTCGGCACCCTCTCCCGCAAGGGGAGAGGGTAAGAGTCACGTCTTCAACGTCTCGATGGTCACGTTGCGGTTGGTGTAAACGCAGATGTCGGCGGCGATGTCCAGCGCCCGGCGCACGATGGTCTCGGCATCGAGCGCGCCGTTAAGGAGCGCGCGCGCGGCCGCCAGCGCATAGTTGCCGCCCGAGCCGATGCCCATGACGCCGCCCTCGGGCTCGAGCACGTCCCCGGTGCCGGTGAGCACCAGGGAGACGTCCTTGTCGGCGACGATCATCATGGCTTCGAGCCGGCGCAGGTAGCGGTCGGTCCGCCAGTCCTTGGCCAGCTCGACCGCCGCGCGCGTGAGCTGGCCGGGATATTGCTCGAGCTTGCCTTCCAGCCGCTCGAACAAGGTGAAGGCATCGGCCGTGGCGCCCGCAAACCCGCCGATGATGTCGCCCTTGGCCAGCCGGCGCACCTTTTTGGCGTTGGCCTTGACGATGGTCTGGCCGACCGAGACTTGCCCATCCCCGCCGATGGCGACGACGCCGTCCTTGCGCACGGTCAGGATGGTGGTGCCGTACCAGGCGTCCGGCTGCGGAGATGCCATCGATCAATGCCTCGTGGAGCGATGATTTAGGCATTTCCCGCCACAATGCAAATCAGCGGCGCGAAGCCGCGCCCTGCCCGGCAGCACCGTGCGCCATGCAAGGGCGCTGCGGTGGCGCCGCGCGCGGCGCCCTGATAAAAGGCGCCCGGCACGCACGAGGCGATTCATGCGCACCGGCAAGGTCAGGCGCACCACCAAGGAAACCGACATCGAGGCCGCCGTCGATCTCGACGGCGAGGGGACCTCGTCGATCTCGACCGGCATTGGCTTCCTCGACCACATGCTTGACCTGTTCGCGCGCCATTCGCGCATCGACACCACGGTGACGGCCAAGGGCGATCTGCACGTCGACCACCACCACACCACCGAGGACGTCGGGATCGCGCTCGGCCAAGCGGTCAAGCAGGCGCTCGGCGCCATGAAGGGCATCACCCGCTATGCCGACGCGCACGTGCCCATGGACGAAGCGCTGACCCGGGTCGCGATCGACATTTCCGGGCGGCCGTTCCTGGTGTTCAAGGTGCCATTCGGGCGCGACAAGGTCGGCACCTTCGATACCGAGCTGGTCGGCGAGTGGTTCCGGGCGTTTGCCATGAACGCGGGCGTCACGCTGCACGTCGAGACGTTGTACGGGTCGAATGACCACCATATCGCCGAGTCCTGCTTCAAGGGGCTCGCGCGGGCCTTGCGCGCGGCGGTCGCGATCGACCCGCGCGCCGCCGGCGATGTGCCATCGACCAAGGGCATGCTCGGCGGGTGAGGCGAGTTTGCGGTCTTTCGCCGTAGGGCACGGGTAGCGCAGCGGAGGCGATGCTTGGCCTCACATCCTCCATTCGGGGGAAGCCATGCGATGGTCCCGCCTGGAGAAGAGGGCTGAACGGAGCGAGTGGAGAACGACATGGCGGTCTATTCGGTGTTCGAGCCGCCCGCGCGCGATCGCGCGGCTGCTGAGCACGCCGAAGGCTTCGCGTTCGTGCGCGACGGGTTTTCCTGGGGTGCCGCGGTGTTTGGGCCGCTCTGGATGCTGCGCCACCGGCTCTGGCTCGGGCTCGCCCTCTATGTGGCGGTGGCGGTCGCCTTGATGGTGGCGGCGCGCTACCTGCCGGCCCCCCACAACGCCCTCGGCGTCGTCGTCTTCGCCTTGGCGGTGCTCCTCGGCTTGGAGGGTCCGTCGCTGCGCCGCCAAAAACTTCGGCGGCGGAGCTGGCGCGACCTCGGCATCGTGGTGGGTGACGATCTGGAGGCGGCCGAGCGGCGCTTCTTCGACACCTGGGTCGCTCGCCAGCGCGAGCAGCGCGCGGCGCGGCCGGCGCCGCGGGCTTCCCCGCCCGTCGGACGCGGCCCACCATCTGGGCCCGAGGTGATCGGCCTGTTCCCGGACCCGGGGTCGAACCGGTGAGCGTGGCGATCGTGGATTACGGCTCGGGCAACCTGCACTCGGCCGCCAAGGCTTTTGAGCGCGCCGCGCGCGAAAGCGGGCGCGATGAGCCGATCGTGGTCACCAGCGACCCGGACGCGGTGCGCCGCGCCGACCGCGTGGTGCTGCCGGGCGTAGGCGCGTTCGCCGATTGCCGGCGCGGGCTCGACGCCGTCGCCGGCATGGTCGAGGCGCTCAACGAAGCCGTGCGCGCAAGAGGCCGGCCGTTCCTCGGCATCTGCGTGGGCATGCAGCTCATGGCCGAGCGCGGGCGCGAATACGAGGTGACGCCGGGCCTGGGCTGGATCGGCGGCGAGGTCGACCGCATCGCCCCGAAAGACCCCGGCCTCAAAATCCCCCACATGGGCTGGAATACCTTGCACGAACTCAGGCGGCATCCGCTGCTGGCCGAGATTGCGCTGGGGCCACAGGGCCTTCACGCCTATTTTGTGCACAGCTATCACTTCAAGGTCGCCGACCGCAGCGACCTCGTCGCCGAGGCCGACTATGGCGGCCCGGTCACCGCGATCGTGGCGCGCGATTCGTGCGCCGGCACCCAGTTTCACCCCGAAAAGAGCCAGCGGCTGGGCCTCAAGCTGATCGCCAATTTCCTCAAGTGGATGCCGTGATGATCTTTGACGCCATAGCAACCCTCGTTACCTCCCCCCTTGTGGGGGAGGTCGACATGCGC
>DATBWJ010000152.1:0-7501 GCA_036514935.1 Xanthobacteraceae bacterium | reverse complement strand
CCCGCCGCAGGCCGGCCTCGTCGCGGAAATCGACGTAGACCGTGTCGATGGCCGCGACCTCCGCCGCCGCCGCGCCGGCAAGACAGAGCGCGCGCGCCAGCCGGTAGGGATCGAAAAAGCCGTCGCCATCGCGGTTGGCCTCCGCGCCGAGATCTGCCGAAAGGTCCTCGGCGCCCCAGGTGAGCCCGGCGAGCCGCGCGCTCGCGCCGCGATAGCGGCCGAGCTCGAACAGCGCCGCCGCGCTCTCGGTCGCGATCGCCACGATCGCGATGTGCCCGTCGGGCAGGCCAAGCACGGCTTCGCGGGCGGTCAGCTTGGCGTCGGCATGGATGACCGAGGCGCGGCCCTGCGCCTTCGGCAGCACGATGCCGTCCGGCCGCGCCGGCACGATCGCGTCGAGATCGGCGTCGGTGAGTTCGCTGCCCAGGTCGTTGACGCGCACAAACAGGCGCGGGCGCTTTTTGAGCGCAAGCGCTGACTTCAGGCAGGCCGCCGCGCCCTCGCGCGCGGCCGCCTTGCGGTCGGGCGCGACCGAGTCTTCGAGGTCGATGATGACCGCGTCGGCGCCGCTCGACAGCGCCTTGTCGAGTTTCCTGCCGTCATCGGCGGGCGCGAACAGGAACGAGCGCATGATCACAAATCCCACCGGCGCGAGACCTGCGTCCCCGGCCGATGCGCCAGCCGGCGCAACTCGCCTGCCTGCACCGCGCGCGCGCTCATGACCGCGGCCGCATGCGCATGAACGCCTGCCGGCGGCATTCGGCGACCAGTTGGTCGTTCTGATTGTAGGCGCGGTGGTGCAACTCGACGATGCCGGCGTCCGGCCGCGACTTCGATTCGCGCTTGGATACGATTTCGGTCGTGCAGTGCACAGTGTCGCCCTCGAACAGCGGGTGCGGGAACTTCACCTCGCTCATGCCCAGGTTGGCGATGGTCGTGCCGACGCTCAGGTCCGACACCGAGATGCCGATCATCAGCCCGAGCGTGAACAGCGAGTTCATCAGCGGCTGGCCCCATTCGGTCTCCTGTTCGCAGAAGTGGCGGTCGATGTGCAGCGGCTGCGGGTTGAGCGTCATGTTGGAGAACAGCATGTTGTCCATCTGCGTGACCGTGCGCGTGTAGCGATGCTCGACGAGGGCGCCGACCGCGAAATCCTCGTAGTAAAGTCCGCCGCGCTTGTGCCGCATGGCTGGCTCCGGCATCGATCGGCCTCCTTCCGTACCGCGGTCTCGTGACCCGTGGGTCGCAGGTTTACCGTTCATTTACCATAAGTGTGAACGATGCGATGGGGGCGCAAAGCCCCCTTGGGCCGTGCCATGCTGGTCAACGCCGCCAACATCGAATCAGGCTCCGGCGTGGTCGGCGCCATCCGCACCGCCGCGCGCGCGACCGGCACGAGCTTCGAATACCTGCTGGCGACGGCGCGGGCCGAGTCCGGCCTCAAGCCGAGGGCGAGCGCCGCCACCAGTTCGGCGCGCGGCCTGTTCCAATTCATCGAGCGGACCTGGCTTGCAACCTTCAAGCAGGCCGGGCCGAGCCTCGGCTACGCCCGCTACGCCGATGCGATCGTATCGAGCCCGTCGGGGCACTATCAGGTCGCCGATCCCGCCCTGCGGCGCGCCATCCTGGCGCTGCGCGACGATGCGCAGGTGAGCGCCGCCATGGCCGGCGCGCTGACGCGCGACAATGCCGGGCGGCTCAGCCAGCGGCTCGGCCGCAGCCCGAGCGAGAGCGAGCTCTACATGGCGCATTTTCTCGGCGCGTCGGGCGCCGCCCGGCTGATCTCGTTTGCCGCCGCCAGTCCCGACCTGCCGGCGGCCAAAGTGTTTCCCGCCGCCGCGCGCGCCAACCGGGGCATATTCTACGATGGGCAGGGCCGTCCGCGCCAGGTGTCGGAGGTCTATGGCGTGCTGGCCGGCCGCTTCGACGTCGCGCGTGCTTCGTCCGCGACCGTGGCAGCGGCGCAGCCGGCGCGCCCCAACCAGGCGGTCGCGGCCGCCTTCGAAACGGTCAAGGCGGCCGCGCAGTCGCCGCAGGAGCGGCCGGTCTTTCACGCGCTGTTCAGCACGAACGAGCCGCGCGGGCCGGTCTCGGACTTCGTGCGCGACCTGTGGACGACGCGTCCGCAGGTCGCCGCGGCCCTGACCGGGGCCGCTCCGCCCGGCCAGCCGGCGCAGGGCGCCCTCGATCTGTTCGACGGGCGCACGCCGGCCGTGCGCTCGCTGTTCACGGGCCGTTCGTAGGTCATTGCCGCAACCCTCGGCCGGCGCGCAGGGGGGGCGTTAACGACTTGGCCATCTTCGCAAAGATTCATGGTGAACGCTTTGTTAAGGCTCGGCGCGCTAGGGTCGGCGTCGAGCCGTCCGCCGCGTGATCCCTGTCGAGTGGCGTCCATGATCGTTCGCCAGTTCCTTCATTGGGTCCATTCCGCGCCCGCCGGTGAACGCGCCGAGGCGGCGGGCGCGCTGGCGCGTGCCTACATACTCTCCGATCTGTCGAGCGACGATCGCGCCGCCGTCGAGGGCGCCATGATCATGCTGCTCGACGACCCCTCGCCCCTCGTGCGCCGCGCGCTGGCGCAGGATCTGGCCGCGAGCCGGCGCGCGCCGCCGGCGGTCATCCATGCGCTCGCCAACGACCAGCCCGACATCGCCGCCATCGTGCTGGAGCGGTCGGCCCTGTTCCTCGACGCCGATCTCGTCGAGCTGGTGGCGACCGGCGCGCCGAAGGTCCAGGCCGCGATCGCCCGGCGAACGGCGTTGCCGCGCACGGTGGCCGCCGCCATCGCCGAGGTCGGCGCGGCCGAAACATGCCTGACGCTGATCGAGAACTCCGCGGCCGAGATCGCGCGCTTCTCCATCAGCCGCATGGTCGAGCGCTTCGGCCACCTCGCCGCCATTCGCGAGGCGCTGCTGGCGCGCACGGGTCTGCCGGCCTCCATCCGCCAGACGCTTGCGCTCAGGCTGGCCGACGCGCTGGCGAACTTCGTCGCCGCCCGCGCCTGGATCGACGGCGGGCGCGCCCGCCGCATAGCCACAGAGGCGTGCGAGAAGGCGACTGTGATGATCGCCGCCAGCGCGGGCGATCGCGAAGTGCGCTCGCTCGTCCGTCATCTGCGGGCGAGCGCCCAGCTCAATGCCGGCCTGCTCCTGCGCGCGCTGTTGTCGGGCAACGTCGTGCTGTTCGAAGAGGCGCTTGCCGATCTCGCCAACCTGCCGCTCGCCCGGGTGCGCGCCATCGTGCGCGCCGGCCGCGCCCCGGCGTTTCGCGCGCTCTATCATCGCGCCGGCCTGCCGGCATCCGCCTACCCGGCATTCCGCGAGGCGGTCGCGGCGATGGGCGAGGCCAGCTATTTCGGCGGGCTCGGCGGCTCGGGCCGGCTCAAGCGGCGCATGATCGAGCGGGTGCTGGCGGGCTGCGGGCCGCAGGAAGTGGGCGATGTCGAGCCCTTGCTCATGCTGCTGCGGCGCTTTGCGACCGAGGCCGCGCGCGAGGAGGCGCGCCTTTACTGCGAGCAGCTCGCCGGGGACGACGCCATCGACCGCGCCGCGGCCTAGCGTAGCATCGCCGCCGCCGCCGGCGTCAGCCGGCATCAACGCTACGGCACAATCGGCGGGCTTGCGGTTTCTTGCGCGGCCGCGGATTCGTGCGCACCCAGGAATTCCGCGCTGGCGCGGTCGAGTTCCTCGCGCAACCGGCTGGCGATCCGGCTCGCCTCCTCGCCGGACTGCTCGCGCTTGATCGCGCGCACGGCGTCGACGTGCTGGTCGATGAGCGCGAGCGGAATCTGCGAGGGCTCGCGGGCGCTCTCGATCAGCCGACAAAGGCCGTCGGCCATTTCTGCGATCAGCGGAAAGCCGAACGTCGCCGCGTCGCCCTTGATGTCGTGAGCGGCATGAAGAAGCGCGGCCGCTGTCGACTTGGTCAGGCCGCTCGCATGCGCGCTCGCCCGCGCCGCGTCGAGGCAGTCGCACTCGGCGTCCATCCAGCTCGCGAAGTGCGGCGACAACTCGGCGACGGCGGCTTCGGCGCGTGCCACCGGATCGTCGGCCGTCACCCTGACCTTTTCCCTCAGGGTGTTGGGCGGCCTGATGATTTGATAGTCGGCAAAGGTCTCGATCGCAACCTTCTCGCCGTCGCATGTGGGCATGCCGTCTCTCGCGGCTCACTCGGCGAGCTTGGCCTTTTCGAGCGCTGGCTGAGGGATGAGGGGATCTCGCTCCTCGTTGCGCCGTTCGCCGCCGACATAGTTCGGATTGAGGCTGCGCCGGCGGTCCGGGCCGAAGTAGTTCTTGGTGCGCACGAACGGGCGCGGGTTGAGGATGACGTTGACAATGCGCTGATAGAGCGCCTTGGCCGAGATCGGCTTGACGAGAATCTCGGTGATGCCGGCGTCGCGCGCGGCGAGCACGCGCTTCTTCTCGGTGTGCCCCGTGATCATGATGATCGGCACGTAGGGATTGGTGTTGGCGTCCGGCTGGCGGATCATCTGCGCCAGCTCCAAGCCATCGAAGATCGGCATCACCCAGTCGACGATCACGATGTCGGGGATGTAGTGGGAGAACGCTTCGAGCCCCGCGGCGCCGTCTTCCGCCTCATAGACTTCGCGCACGCCGAAGCCGTGCAGCAACGTGCGCAGGATGCGCCGCATGTGCGCGTTGTCGTCGACCACGAGAAAGCGCAGCTTGTTGAAGTCGATGCGGACCATGTCACCTCGCGCCGCGATCGGCGCCGGCGGAGGAGGCTAATCGGGCCCGCTTAAGAGCGCGTTACAAGCGAAAAAAGAAATTATTTCAACGAATTACCAATGCCACACCGGCTCAGTGTCCGAACTGCTCGCGCAGGATGCGCTCGTCCAGCTCGTGACCGGGGTCAAACAGCATGTGCATGTCGATACTGCGGTCCATGCGGATGTCGACCGCCCGCACGCTGCGCACCTCGTCGTGGTCGGCGACCGCCGCCACCGGTCGCTTGCCGGCTTCCAGCACCTCGATGGTGACGCGCGCGCTATCCGGCAGGAGCGCGCCGCGCCAGCGCCGCGGACGGAATGGGCTGATTGGCGTGAGCGCCAAGAGCGGCGCGCCGATCGGGATGATCGGACCCATGGCCGACAGATTGTAGGCGGTCGAGCCGGCCGGCGTCGCCACCAGCACGCCGTCGGCGACCAATTCGGTGAGCCGCTCCTTGCCGTCGACCAGGATGCGCAGGCGCGCGGCCTGGTAGCTCTCGCGAAAGAGCGAGACCTCGTTGATGGCGCGGAATTCCTGCGTTCGACCGTCGGCGTCGAGCGCGCGCATGACCAGCGGGTGGATGACGGTGACGCGCGCGGCGGCAAGCCGCTCCCTCAAGTTCTCGGCATGGAACTCGTTCATCAGAAATCCGATCGTGCCGCGGTTCATCCCGTAGATCGGCTTGCCCGCGGTCATGAACTTGTGCAGGGTCTGCAGCATGAGGCCATCGCCGCCGAGCGCCACGATGACGTTGGCGTCCGCCGGGGCCACGTCGCCGTACCGCCGCACGAGGTCCTCGCGCGCGCTCTCGGCTTCCGGAGTTGGAGCCGCCACGAAGGCGATCCGCTCGTAGCGGGCGGGGGTGCTCATGGGTGGCGGGCGGCGTGCCGCGTCGGCACGCGATGGTTCGGTCGGGGAGCGCACATGGAGCGTATTGTCCTCGTGTATACGACTTATCCTTCGGTTGTCGAGGCGGAGACCGCCGGCCGCTCGCTGGTCGAGCGCCGCCTTGCGGCCTGCGTCAACATCCTGCCCGGCATGATCTCGCACTATCGCTGGCAGGGCGCGCTGGAACGCGGCGAGGAGGTAGTGATGATCATCAAGACGCGGGCCGCCCTCGCCGAGGCGGTGCGCGCGGCCGTAAGAGCGATGCATTCCTATTCGACGCCGGCCATCCTCGTGATCCCGATCGAAAGCGTGGACGAAGCCTATCGCGCCTGGCTCACGGCCGAGACCGCGGTGGCGACGACCTAAACCGGGATGCTTTCAAATCGAATCGTCTTCGCCGTCATTGCGAGGCGGGCGCAGCCCGCCGACTCGCCGCGCTGGCGCGCTGGCGCAGCGGGAACAATCCACGACAAGGGGATCGCCACGCCCCCTGCGGGGGCTCGCGATGACGGCGATTGCGAGGGGGACGAGCACACCTGAAATCATCCTGCTCTAACCGCACGCTCACGCCTACCCGCCCTGCCGGCGGGGGTCGCCCGGCGCGCCGCGCCGCGGCGGCTGCCAACGCGCATGGCGATGATGGAGCCTCGCCGTCTCAAGGCTGCTGAGCCTGGACACGGTCTTGACTCCGGGTTTCGCGCAAGGGAAGGTTGGCGCGCGCTGGTTCCCCGATGGAAGTCGGGGAGGAAAGAGGGAACACGGAACGCGTCCAGGCGAAACCGTGGCTGCCCCCGCAACTGTGAGCGGAAAGCCTGCGTCCGTCATGGCCACTGGGAAACCGGGAAGGCTGGGCGCAAGGCAAAGACCCGCGAGCCAGGAGACCTGCCAGCGCGGTCACCCAACCGGTGGACGGGGCGCCCACACGGAGCGGCTTTCGCAGCGGTGACACCACCTGACGCGAAGGCCGTGCGAGTCCTCCTGCGCGACTTTCCGAAGAAAAGGCGACACCCGCGCTCAGCCGATGGGCTGCTCGTGAGGCGTCAAGCGTCCTTCGCGTCCGACTGTCATCGGCTCCGCCATGGCGGAGCGAGCGAAGGATTGAGTCATGGACGCGTCACGTCGAAAAGCCTCGTACCAGAGTTTGAGCCGGGCTTGGGCGATCGCCTGCCTGGTGCTGGCGGCCGGCGGGGTCGCCCACGCCCAGCCGATCGAACGGCTGCCGGACATCTATGTCACGGCGAGCCGTCTCGGAACCGGCATCGTGGGGACATCGACGAGCGTGATCACGGGCGAGGAGATCGAACGCTCCGCGGGTTACACGCTGCAAGACCTCTTGGCGCAGCAGCCCGGCATCCAACTGCAGAACCTGCACGGCGGCGTAGGCGGGGCATCGAGCACCGTCGACATGCGTGGCTTCGGCGCGTTCGCGGTCTCCAACACGCTGGTGCTGGTCAACGGCCGCCGTCTCAACGACGTCGACATGGCCGGCGTCGACTTCCTCGCCATACCGCGCACCAGCATCGATCGCATTGAGATCACGCGCGGTAACAGCGGCGCGGTGCTCTACGGCGACGGCGCGGTGGGCGGCGTCATCAACATCATCACCAAGACGAACGTCGGTCTGCCGCCCTCCGCGCGCATCAGCGGCGCGTTCGGATCGTTCCGCCAGCGCGAGGGCGGCCTTTCCGCCAATACCTCGTCGGGGCCGTTCACCGCCTCCGCCTACGGCAACGCCATCGATTCCGACGGCTATCGCGTCAACAACGAACTGCGCGAGCGCAACGCGGTCGGAGACTTCCGCTACGCGGGCGAGCTGGGCAGCGTCTATTTCAATATCTCGGGAGACGATCAGCACCTCGGCCTGCCGGGCGCGCGCCGCGGCA
>DATBWJ010000151.1:0-6955 GCA_036514935.1 Xanthobacteraceae bacterium | reverse complement strand
CCGACGAGCCGTGGAAATACCCGAAGGGCACCGAATGGCCGCCGGGTCTCTCTATCCATCACCGCGACGATCTCGACGAGGTGCAGCGCGCGCTCGCCGCGATCGAGGGCTGCACGGTGCTGATCTACGACCAGACCTGCGCGGCCGAGAAGCGGCGGCGGCGCAAGCGCGGGCAGTTTCCCGACCCCGACCGGCGCGTGATCATCAACGAACTCGTGTGCGAGGGCTGCGGCGACTGCGGCGTGCAGTCGAACTGCGTGGCGGTGCAGCCGCTCGACACCGAGTTCGGCCGCAAGCGCACCATCGATCAGTCGAACTGCAACAAGGATTTCTCCTGCCTAAAGGGGTTCTGCCCGGCCTTCGTGACCGTCGAAGGCGCGACGCTCAGGAAAGGCAAGGCGCTCGCCGCGCCGGCCGAGCCTGTGCCCGAGCCGGCGCTGCCCGCGATCGACAAAACCTACAGCATCATCGTGACCGGCGTCGGCGGCACCGGCATCGTGACCGTCGGCGCCATCATCGGCATGGCGGCGCACCTCGAGAGCAAGGGCGTCGGCGTGCTCGACATGGCCGGCCTCGCCCAGAAGGGCGGCGCGGTGCAGAGCCACATTCGCATCGCCAGCAGGCCGGAGGCCATCCACGCCATCCGCGTCGCGGCGGGCGAGGCCGATCTCGTGCTGGGCGGCGACATCGTGGTGGCCGGCAACAAGAAGGTGCTGGCCGCCGCCCGGCCCGACCGCACCCATGTCGTGGTCAACACCGCCGAGGTGCTGCCCGGCGAGTTCACGCGCGATCCCGAGTTCTCGCTGCCGATCGAGCGGCTCAAGCGCGCGATCATCCATGCCGCCGGTGCCGAGCGCGCCCATTTCATCGATGCGGGACGGCTCGCCACCGCGCTCATCGGCCAGTCGCTCGGCGCCAACATGTTCCTGTTGGGCTACGCCTACCAGGTCGGCGCGCTGCCGCTGTCGGGGGCCGCGATCGAGCGGGCGATCGAGCTCAACGGCGAGGCGGTGGCGACGAACGTCGCGGCCTTCCGCTGGGGCCGGCGCGCCGCGGTTGACCGGGCCGCGGTCGAGGCCCTTGCCGCGCCGGAGGTGCCCGATCCGGCGCGCCGGTTGTCGCGCACCTTCGACGAGATGGTGGAGCGGCGGGTCGCCTTCCTGACGGACTATCAGGATGCCGCCTACGCCGCGCGCTATCGAAGCTGGGTTGACAAGGCCGTGGCGGTTGAGGTTGCGAAAGCGCCCGGCCGGTGCGGGTTGGCCGAGGCGGTCGCGCGCTACCTGTTCAAGCTGATGGCCTACAAGGACGAATACGAGGTCGCCCGGCTCTATGGCGAAAACTCCTTCATCGAGCAGGTCCGCAACGAGGTCGGCGGCGAGCACTTGCGCGTCTTCGTGCATCTCGCCCCGCCGCTGTTGGCGCGCCGGGACAAGCGCACCGGCCTGCCGCGCAAGATGGTGTTCGGCCCGTGGGTCTTTCGCCTGTTCAGGGTGCTGGCCAAGCTGAGGGTCCTGCGCGGCAGCGCGCTCGATCCATTCGGCTATACCGCCGAGCGCGGCGCCGAGCGCCGGCTCATCGGCGACTACGAGGCCATGATCGAGGAAATCTTCGCCGGCCTCACCCCGGAAAACCACCACCTCGGTGTCGGCCTCGCCGCCATCCCGGAAAAAATCCGCGGCTTCGGCCATGTCAAGACGCGCCATCTCGCCGCCGCCAAGGCGGAGGAAGCGGCGCTCCTCGATCAGTTCCGCGCCCGCCCCGCCCCGCTCTTGAAAGCCGCCGAGTAGGCCGGCGCGCATCCCATGCGAACGAATCGCAAGCGGCATGCGACCTTGTGTTGAGCGCGCGCCGGCTTGACCGGTTTCGGGCCGTGCTCTCAAATGATGCAAAAAACCACCCGACAACGGGTGGACAGAGAAAAATTCTCACCGTGCGGCGATGCCCCGCCGGTGGCCGGGAGGAGCCATGCAGGCGGCCGCATGCGCGCAGCCATCCGCCACGGGCGCGGATACGTTCCCCAAACTGTTGATTCACAATGCCGATGCGCTGCGCGGCCGGCCGGCAATGCGGCACAAGGATCTCGGCATCTGGCAGACCTGGACCTGGGATCAGATGTTCGAGGAGGTGCGCGCCTTCTCGATCGGGCTTAGCGAGCTGGGGCTCAAGCGCGAGGACAAGGTCGCCATTATCGGCAGCAACCGCCCGCGGCTCTACTGGGCGATGTGCGCGGTGCAGGCGCTCGGCGGCGTTCCGGTGCCGATCTACGCCGACGCCGTGGCCGAGGAGATGGCCTACGTGCTCGAACACGCCGAGGTCACGATCGCCGTGGTCGAGGACCAGGAGCAGGTCGACAAGGTGCTGTCGATCTGCGACCGGCTGACCAGTCTCTCCCACATCGTCTACGACAGGCCGCGCGGCCTGCGCGACTACGACCACGCCCGGCTGAAATGGTTCGCGGACGTCCAACAGCTCGGCCGCGACAAGCTCGCGCGCGAGCCAGGCGCGGCGCAGGCCTGGCAAGCCGCGGTCGATCGAACGAAGGGCTGCGATCTCGCGGTCATTCTCTACACCTCCGGCACGACCGGCCGGCCGAAGGGCGTGATGCTCACCTTCGACAACCTGGTCATCTCCGCGCGCAACGGCAACCGCTTCGACCGTCTCGGCTGCCAGGAGGAGGTCATCGCCTATCTGCCGCTCGCCTGGGTGGGCGACCACGTCTTCTCCTACGCCCAGTCCTACACGGCGGGATTCTGCGTCAACTGTCCGGAGGCCGCCGACACCGTGGTGGAGGACCGGCGCGAGATCGGCACGACCTACGCGTTCGCGCCGCCGCGCGTCTACGAAAACCTGCTGACGCTGACGATGGTGCGCATGGAGGACGCCAGCGCCCTCAAGCGCAAGATGTTCCATTACTTCATCGGCGTTGCGCGCCGGTGGGGCGAAAGGATTTTGAACAAGGAGCGGGTGCCGCTTTACGCGCGCGTCCTTTACGGGCTCGGCGAGCTGTTGGTCTACGGCCCGCTGAAGAATCGCTTCGGCCTCTCGCGCATCCGCGTCGCCTACACCGCCGGCGAGGCGATCGGCCCGGAGATTTTCCGCTTCTACCGCTCGCTCGGCATCAATCTCAAGCAGCTCTATGGCCAGACCGAGGCCTCCGTCTACATCACCGCCCAGCCGGACGGCGAGATTTACGCCGACAGCGTCGGCAAGCCCAACATCGGCGTCGAGATCAGGATCGCCGACAGCGGCGAGGTGCTGTTCAGGTCTCCCGGCGTGTTCGCCGGCTACTACAAGGACGCCGAACGAACGGCCGAGACGCGCACGCCCGACGGCTGGGTGCACACCGGCGATGCCGGCTTCATCGACGAGCGCTCCGGCCACCTCAAGATCATCGACCGCGCCAAGGATGTCGGCCGCCTCAACGACGGCACGCTGTTTGCGCCAAAATACATCGAGAACAAGCTCAAGTTCTATCCCAACATCAAGGAGGCAGTGGCGTTCGGCGACCGGCGCGACTTCGTCACCGTAATGCTCAACATCGACCTGACGGCGGTGGGAAGCTGGGCCGAGCGCCACACCATCGCCTATGGTTCCTACCAGGAATTGGCCGCCCATCCGCTCGTCCATGACATGCTCGCAGGCCATGTCGCCGAGGTGAACCGGTCGCTGGCGCAGGACAAGGCGCTGGCGGGCGCGCAGATCAGGCGGTTCCTCATCCTGCCAAAAGAGCTTGACGCCGACGACGGCGAGCTCACGCGCACGCTCAAGGTGCGCCGCGGCTTCATCGCCGAGCGATACGCCCCGCTGATCAAGGCGCTCTACGACGGCTCGCGCGAGGCCGCGATCTCGACCGAGGTCACCTTCGAGGACGGCCGCCGCGGCACGCTCAACGCGCGCGTTGCGATCCACGACGTTCCCGGCGCTGTGCCGGCGGTCATGGAGAAGGCCGCATGAGGGGGAGCGCGACATGAGGCCGCGCAGCCGGATCGATGTCGCGGCCGGCGAGATCATCCTGTCGGTCGAGGGCGTGTCGCTTTCGTTCGGCGGAGTGAAGGCGCTGTCAGAAGTCTCCTTCGACATCCGCAAGGGCGAGATCCGCGCCATCATCGGTCCCAACGGGGCCGGCAAGACCTCGATGCTCAACGTCATCAACGGCTTCTACCAGCCGCAGCAGGGCCGCATCACCTTCAAGGGCAAGACGCGCGCCAAGATGCGCCCGCACGAGGCCGCGCGCGGCGGCATCGCGCGCACCTTTCAGAACGTCGCGCTGTTCCGCGGCATGAGCGCGCTCGACAACATCATGGCCGGGCGGACGCTGTCGATGCACGTGAACTTCCTCTGGCACATCGTGCGCTTCGGGCCGGCGATGAAGGAGGAGGTCGCGCATCGCCGCAAGGTGGAGGAAATCATCGACTTTCTGGAGATCGCGCATATCCGCAGGGTGCACGTCGGCCGCCTTCCCTACGGCCTGCAGAAGCGCGTCGAGCTGGGCCGCGCGCTCGCCATGGAGCCCGACCTGTTGCTGCTGGACGAGCCGATGGCGGGCATGAACCTCGAGGAGAAGGAGGACATGTCGCGCTTCATCCTCGACGTGAACCACCAGTTCGGCACCACGATCGCGCTGATCGAGCACGACATGGGCGTGGTGATGGACCTGTCCGACCGCGTGGTGGTGCTCGACTACGGCCGCAAGATCGCCGACGGCACGCCCGATCACGTCCGCAGCGATCGGGCCGTCGTCGACGCCTATCTCGGCGTCGCGCATTGAGGATTGTGGTGTGATGTTCAGCATTGCGATACGTGCAGGCGGGTTCCCTCCCTTGTGGGGGAGGGAGCACGCAGAGTGCGGGGAGGACTGATGGACCTCCTCTACCGAATCTTCCTCGACCCGTTCGTGCAGATGGGCACGGCGCCCGACCTTTTGGTGCAGGCGCTGTGGGAGGGGCTCGTCGCAGGCGTGCTGTACGCGCTGATCGCTCTCGGCTTCGTGCTGATCTTCAAGGCCTCGGGGGTATTCAACTTCGCGCAGGGCATCATGGTGGTGTTTGCCGCGCTCATCCTGGTCGGGCTGCACCAGCTCGGCGTGCCGGCGCTCATCGCGCTGGCGCTCACCATCGTCGCGATGCTCGCGCTCGCGGTAGCGGTCGAGCGGCTCATGCTGCGGCCGTTGGTGAACCAGCCCGACATCATCCTGTTCATGGCGACGTTCGGGCTCACCTATTTCCTCGTCGGCTTCGGCGAGCTCATCTTCGGCGGCGAGCCCAAGACGATGATCGCCGACCAGCTCTATCTTCCCAGCGGGGCGATCGAGCTGAAGATTCTCGGCGGCTTCGTGTCGCTGCAGAAGATCGACATCGCCGCCGCGGTGATCGCGTTGCTCATGGTCGTCGGCCTCGGCGTGTTCTTCCAGACGACGCGCATCGGCCGCGCGCTGCGGGCGGTGGCGGACAGCCACCGGGCCGCGCTGTCGGTCGGCATATCGCTGGAGCAGATCTGGGTGGTGGTGTGGTTCGCCGCCGGCATCGTCGCGCTCGCCACCGGCATCATGTGGGGGGCGCGCTCCAACGTCTCGTTCGCGCTCGAAATCATCGCGCTCAAGGCGCTGCCGGTCCTCATCCTCGGCGGCTTCACCTCGATTCCGGGCGCCATCATCGGCGGCGTCATCATCGGCGTGGGCGAAAAACTCGGCGAGTTCTACTGGGGTCCGCTGTTGGGCAGCGGGATCGAGAGCTGGCTCGCCTACGTGATCGCGCTCGTCTTCCTGCTGTTCCGTCCGCAGGGCCTGTTCGGCGAGCGGATCATCGAGCGGGTTTGAGGACCGGCATGCTCTACCGCGAGGCAGGCCAGTACAAGACGAGCTACGCCGCCGACGAGGCGGTGTTCCCCATTCGGCAGGATCGCATCGGCGTGGCGATCATCCTGCTGGCGGCGTTCGTGGTGGTGCCGCTGACGGCGTCGAGCTTCGTGCTGAGCGCCCTGCTGATCCCGGTGCTGGTCTTCTCGCTCGCCGCCATCGGGCTCAATCTGCTCACCGGCTACACCGGACTGCTGTCGCTCGGCACCGGCGGGTTCATGGGCGTCGGCGCCTATGCCTGCTACAAGCTGACCACGTTCCTTCCCGGCGCCAACATCATCCTGCTGATCTTCGTCTCGGGGCTCCCGGCCGCCGCGATCGGCGCGCTGTTCGGGCTGCCGTCGCTGCGCATCAAGGGGTTCTATCTCATCGTGGCGACGCTGGCGGCGCAGTTCTTCCTGTCGTGGTGCTTCGTGCGCGTGCCCTGGCTCGTTAACTACAACGTGTCGAACGCGATCGAGGTGCCGACGCGGCGCATGCTCGGCATCGCCGTCACCGGTCCCAACGCGACCCCGACGACGCGCTACCTGGTGGTGCTCTCGATCGTCGTCGTGATGACGTGGGTCGCCTCCAACCTGGTGCACGGACGCATCGGGCGCATGTGGATGGCGGTGCGCGACATGGACATCGCCGCCGAGCTGATCGGCATCCGGCTCTTGCCCACCAAGTTGCTGGCGTTTGCCGTATCATCCTACTACTGCGGGGTGGCCGGCGCGATGATGGTGTTTCTGTGGCTCGGTGCTGCCGAGGCCGACAGCTTCAACATCACCCAGTCCTTCATCATCCTGTTCATGGTGATCATCGGCGGCCTGGGCAGCCTCGTCGGCCCGTATTTCGGCGCCATCCTGATCTGGGCTCTGCCGATCGCGCTGCGGGCGGCGCCACAGGTCCTCGGCCTGTCGATCCCCGCCGCGACGGTGGAGCATCTCCAGTTCATGATCGTCGGGGCCTTGATCATATTCTTCCTGATCGTCGAGCCGCACGGGCTGGCGCGGCTGTGGCAGATCGGCAAGCAGAAGCTGAGGGTGTGGCCATTCCCGTACTAAAGTGGGATGAACTTGAGCCGAATTGTTCGCGGTCATTGCGAGGCGGGCGCAG
>DATBWJ010000150.1:0-4284 GCA_036514935.1 Xanthobacteraceae bacterium | reverse complement strand
CTCAGCCAGTGCCGCCGACGGTGATGCGGTCCATGCGCAAAGTCGGCTGGCCGACGCCGACCGGCACGCCCTGGCCGCTCTTGCCGCAGGTGCCGATGCCGGTGTCCAGCTTGAGGTCGTTGCCGACCATGGTGATGCGGCTGAGGTCGGTCGGCCCGTTGCCGATCAGCATGGCGCCCTTGAGCGGCGCGCCGAGCTTGCCGTCCTCGATCTTATAGGCCTCGGTGACCTGGAACACGTATTTGCCCGAGGTGATGTCGACCTGGCCGCCGCCAAAATTGACGGCGTAGATGCCGTTCTTGACCGAGGCGATGATCTCGCCCGGTTCGCGCTCGCCGGCCAGCATGTAGGTGTTGGTCATGCGCGGCATCGGCACGTGCGCAAAACTCTCGCGCCGGCCGTTGCCGGTCGGGCGCATGTTCATGAGCCGCGCGTTCTGGCGGTCCTGCATGTAGCCGACCAGAATGCCGTCCTCGATCAGCACGGTGCGGTTCGTGGGCGTGCCCTCGTCGTCGATCGAGAGCGAGCCGCGCCGGCTGGCGAGCGTGCCGTCGTCGATGACGGTGACGCCCTTGGCGGCCACGCGCTCGCCCATCAGGCCGGCGAAGGCCGAGGTCTTCTTGCGGTTGAAGTCGCCCTCAAGGCCGTGGCCGACCGCCTCGTGCAGCATCACGCCGGGCCAGCCGGGACCGAGCACGACGTCCATCTCGCCGGCGGGCGCGGGGACCGACTCGAGATTGAGCAGTGCCTGGCGCACGGCCTCGTCGGCCGCCCCGCGCCACTCGTGCGCCGCCACGAAGCGCTGGTAGCCCTCGCGGCCGCCATAGCCGTAGCTGCCGGCCTCCAGGCGGTCGCCCATGCCGGCCACGACCGAGACGTTGACGCGCACCAGCGGGCGCACGTCGCGATAGACCGCGCCGTCCGCGCGCAAAATTTCCACCACCTGCCAGGAGGCGGCGAGCGAGGCGGAGACCTGCCGCACGCGGGCATCCTTGGCGCGGACATAGGCGTCGATGTCCTGCAACAGCTTGACCTTGGCCTCAAATCCCGGCGCGGCGAGCGGATTGTCATCGCCGTAGAGCCGGGCATTGGTGCGTGCGGGCTGCTCGGCCGCCTGGCCGCTATAACCGCCACGCACCGCGCGCACCGCCTCGGCCGCGCGCGCCAGCGCGGCTTCGGAGAGGTCGGAGGCATGGGCGTAGCCGACCGCCTCCTCCTTGACCGCGCGCAGGCCAAAGCCGTGCGCGGTGTCGAAGGTCGCTTGCTTGAGACGGCCGTTGTCGAATACCAGCATTTCGGACTGGCGGTATTCGAGGAACAGCTCGCCGTCGTCGGCGCCGTCAAGGCCGCGCGCGATGATGCGGGCCACGCGCGCGCGGTCGAGGCCGGCGCGGTCGAGAAGAGAGGCGGGAGAGGTCATGGCGTGATCCGGCTGATCCGGCTGGCAGCGTGCCCAACATAGGGTGCCGCGCGCCGCTCCGCGAGGGTGCGCGCGCATTTTCCGGCGCCCATGGCGCAATGCGCCGCACGCACCGAGCCCGCGGCCGGCCGGCGAATGCGCGGCGTCCATTCACCCAATCGCTTGGATAACGGTCGACACGGTTGTGGCCCACACCGACCTCGACGTTCGGCATCATTCGTTCTCCGCCAGCGGCAGCATGCGGACTCGAATTCGAGCTTCCTCGATGACGGCGACACATCCTTGCTGCAATAGTTCCTGAATTGCCGGCAGATTGGCCAACAACAGGGCGAGCTGCCGCTCCGGCCGACGATCGGTTCCGCGCCGGAAGAGCAAGATTGACGGCCTGCGTTCGCCTCTTACTGCAAGAAGCGCCCCGAAGTCAGTGTCGGCCGAAATGAGAACCCGATCTTCGCGCTTGGCGCGGTCGAAAATTTCGGCGTCGCTCGCCGATTGCAATCCATAGTCACGCACGTGCGCGGCGTCGTGGCCATATTGCCGCAATCCCTGTGCCACCGCTGGCGACAGCGCGTTGTCGACCAGAAATCTCACAGTCCCGCCAAGGGCAATTCGCGCTCGCGCACGGCCTCGGCCGCAAATCGCAACGCCTCTTGAATGTCCTCGCGCACGAGGTCGGGGTAAGCGGCGAGGATTTCGGCCTCCGTCATTCCGTCAGCAACCATGCCCACGACGGTCGCGACCGGAATGCGCAGACCACGGATGCAGGGAACGCCGCCCAACTGGGCTGCATCAGCAGTGATTCGCGTGAACTTCATGGCTTTTCCCTTCACCGCCGACGCTGTCCTGCCGTCATGCGCTTCTTGTGGATCCGGAGACGATGCCGCTTGAGCGCTCCATTTGCCCAGCCTACGGCAGCTTGTCGTAGCCGGCGCCAAAACCTTTCAGGCTGATGGGGAAGCCGATGCCTTCCTCAGGCGTCTGGAAGATGAAGAAGGTGGCGGTCGCCCCGCCGCGCAACTGCTGGATCAGCTTGTCGTCCATGACCACCTCGGCATAGCAGCCGCGCGGCAGGCAGCGCACGAAGCCGGCGCGGCCGACGTCGGTCTGGTCGATCTTGAGCCCGAGCCCGGCCGGCAGCAGCACGCCGAGCGGGGCCTGCACGCGCATCAGGCGCGATTTCTGGTCCGCCGTCTTGAGCACCAGCACGGTGATGCCGACGTTGGCGCGGTCCTCCGCCACCACGCTCTGAAACAGCGCGCATTGCTCGCCCTGGGCGCCCGGCGGCGTCTCGCAGCGGATCTGCCAGTCGTCATGGACCGAGCGCACGACGCCCTGGGCCGACGCGCCTGACGCGAGCGCAGCCAGGCCGGCGAGCGCGAGCACGACGCTCCTGCCCTGGCCCAGGATTCCCATGCTTGTCCTCGTGCACCTGCCGATGCGGCCCGAATCGCCCTGCGCGGCCGCCAGCCGCCTGCCTACCGCGCAGGCGCACCCTGTCAAGCCGGCCGCGCGGCTGCCGCAGCCGCTGCGGAGCCGGCGGCGGGGGAGAGAAATTTCGCCGACGGCGGCATCAGACACGTTGCGAGTGCAACCGAATTGTGATTTGAGAGGCCGCGCGCCGACGGCGGCGTGCGGTCTCCGGCCCGCCCGGGCCGCGTCCCAGCACGCCCTCCCCAGGGGTGGCCTGGAGCCGTCGCCATTCGCCGAAAGAAGGAAGGAGATCATGTCGCAATTGATTGCCGTAGCGATCATGCTGGCCGTGGGCGAGGCCCATGCCGGTCTCGGCCAGCCTTCCGAATGGCAGCTCGGCCTGCAGCTTTCGGCCTCGCCAGTGATGGACGACATCCAGTGGTTCCACAATTTCCTGCTGTGGATCATCTCGGCCATCACCGCGTTCGTGCTGCTGCTGTTGGTGATCGTGATGGTGCGCTTCAATGCGCGCGCCAACCCGCAGCCCTCGCGCACCACCCACAACACGCTGCTCGAAATCCTCTGGACGGCGATCCCGGTGCTGATCCTGGTGGTGATCGCGATCCCGTCCTTCAAGCTTTTGTTCTTCCAGTTGCACACGCCGCCCGCCGACCTCACGGTGAAGGCCACGGGCAAGCAGTGGTACTGGAGCTACACCTATCCCGATCACGGCAAGTTCGAGTTCGACTCGCTCATGGTGCAGGACCAGGACCGCAAGGCGGATCAGCCCCGCCTGCTCGCGGTCGACAACGAGATGGTGGTGCCGGTCAACAAGGTGGTGCGCCTGCAGGTCATCGGCGCTGATGTCATTCACGCCTTCACCGTGCCCTCGTTCGGGATCAAGATCGACGCCGTCCCCGGCCGGCTCAACGAGACCTGGTTCAAGGCGACGCGCGAAGGCATTTTCTATGGCCAGTGCTCCGAACTGTGCGGCAAGGACCACGCCTTCATGCCGATCGCGGTCAGGGTCGTGAGCGAGCAAGCGTTCGCAACCTGGGTCGAGCAGGCCAGGCAGAAGTACGCGCGCGGCGAGGAGGCAGGTCCGGGCGTGCTGGCGAGCCGGCAGTAAAACCTTCTCGCGCGGCGCTCACGAGCGGGCGAGGGCGACAACGTCGAAGGAATTGGACCATGGCAACGACGGCAGCTCGTGACGCGCTCGCGGCGCACGACCATAAGCGGGTGGCGGCGCTTCCTCTACTCGACCAATCACAAGGACATCGGCACGATGTACCTGGCGTTCGCCATCGTCGGCGGCGTGGTGGGCGGCGCCTTCTCGGTCCTCATACGGATGGGGTTGCAGCAACCGGGCCTGCAGTTGTTCCACGATGCGCACCTGTTCAACGTGCTGACCACCGGGCACGGCCTGGCCGACGCGTTCCTCAGGAAGCGGCGGG
>DATBWJ010000149.1:0-2626 GCA_036514935.1 Xanthobacteraceae bacterium | reverse complement strand
CGGGCGAGGGGGCATCCACCACGTCATTGCGAGGAGGCCGCAGGCCGACGAAGCAATCTTCAGTGCGTAGGGTGGGCAACGGCGCGCGTGCGAACGGTTCGGCGCTGCAGGCGGTGCCGCGCGCCGTCGCCCACGCGAGGTCGTGTCCTGAACGCCGAGCCGGCGGCAACGCCGTGGTGGGCTGCGCTCGGCCCACCCGACGCGCTCAATCCGGGCTACGCGTGCTGCGCGTGCTGCGCCATCCCGCCGCAGGCCGCCGGCGCGCGGGCCGAGCCATTGCGACGCAGGGCGCAGCGATGCCTCTGTGCCATAATCCGGCGCGCTTGATCGGCCAGGGCCGCGGGCGAGTTGCGCGGGAGTTAGTCACATGCGGTGTGCGTTCGCCCTCGGCCTTGCCGCCCTCGCCGCCGGCTGCTCGATCCCGCTCGACGATCCCGGCCTCTACGTGGCGCCCGGCAAGTTCGACTTCCTCAACTGCCCCGACCTGGCAGCGCGATCGCAGCGCGCGCTTGAGCGCGAAACCGAGCTGAGCGCGCTGATGCAGCGCGCGAGCGCCGACCCCGGCGGCCGCCTGGTCAACACGCTGGTCTACCAGGACGAGCTCAACAGCGTGCGCGCCGAGCAGCGGGCGTTGCAGAAGGCAGCCGACGACAAGCGCTGCGCGCTGGCGCCGCCGAGCCTCACGCCGCTGCGCTGAGCGCGGGCGCCGCCGTGCCGGTCAATGGTCGCGGCTCAACAGGAACACCGCCTGCTCGCCGAACAAGTTCCAGAACCACCACGGCGCGGTGAGCCGCAGCGGCTTGCCCCACGCGTTGAGCGCCACCGCCTTCTCCATCTTGGCGCCGACCGCGCTGCACAGCGCGCGAAAATCCTTGATGGTGCAGACATGGATATTGGGGCTGTCGTACCAGGACTCCGACATGTTGTCGGTGCGCGGCATTTGGCCGCCCAGCAACAGCAGCAGGCGGATCTTCCAGTGGCCGAAATTGGGGAACGACACCACGGCGTGGCGCCCGATGCGCAGCATGTGCTCGATCACGAGGCGCGGGCGGTGCGTGGCCTGCAAGGTCTGCGACAGGATGACGTAGTCGAAGGCATCGTCGGGATAGTCGGCAAGGTCGGTGTCGGCGTCGCCCTGGATCACCGCCAAACCCTTGGCGACGCACTCGTTGACACCGTCGCGCGAGAGCTCGATGCCGCGGCCGTCGACGCCGCGCCGCTCCAACAGGCGCAAGAGCTCGCCGTCGCCGCAGCCCACGTCGAGCACGCGCGAGCCGGGCGCCACCATGTCGGCCACCACCAGCAAGTCGACGCGCCCGCTGCCCGGCGCGCGCGGCGCATTGGCGGCAACATCGCGGTTGGGGCTAACGAGCATCGCTGGTTCGCCATGCGCGCGATGTCGTTCCCGCATTTCGCTGGCGCTCAATGCGGGCTACGCGCTTCCCACTGTGGAGAGGTGAAAGGCCGGCGGAACAAGCTGCAAACCGCATCGCTCACCTGCCCGCCGCGGGCAGGCCGCGCGCGGCGCCGGCCGAGCCGAGGAAGCCGCGCACGATCGCGAACAGCTCCGGCTCGTCGAGCAGGAAGGCGTCGTGGCCCTTGTCGGTGACGATCTCGGCGAAGGAGACGCGCGCGGAGCTTGCGTTGAGGGCGTGCACGATGGCGCGCGATTCCGCCGTCGGGAACAGCCAGTCGGAGGTGAACGAGATCACGCAGAAGCGCGTCCGCGTGCCCTTGAAGGCGTTGGCCAGCACGCCGCCGTAGTCGGCGGCGAGGTCGAAATAGTCCATGGCGCGGGTGAGATAGAGGTAGCTGTTGGCGTCGAAGCGCTCGACGAAGGAGGAGCCCTGGTGGCGCAAATAGCTCTCCACCTCGAAGTCGGCGTCGAAGGAGAAGGTCGGGTTGTCGCGGTCCTGGAAGCGGCGGCCGAATTTTCGGTGGAGCGCGGCATCGGAGAGATAGGTGATGTGGGCGGCCATGCGCGCGACCGCCAGCCCGCGGCGCGGGTTGGTGCCCTCGACGAGATAGCGCCCGCCGCGCCAGTCGGGATCGGCCATCACCGCCTGGCGGCCGACCTCGTGAAAGGCGATGTTCTGGGCCGAGTGGCGGGTGGCGCAGGCGATCGGCAGGGCGGCGAACACGCGGTCGGGATAGCTCGCCGCCCATTGCAGCACCTGCATGCCGCCCAAGGAGCCGCCGGCAAGCGCGAACAGGCTGTCGATGCCGAGGTGGTCGAGCAGCATCGCCTGCGCGCGCACCATGTCGCGGACGGTCACGACGGGGAAGTCGAGCCCATAGGGCAGGCCGGTCGCCGGATTGAGCGAGGAGGGGCCGGTGGTGCCCATGCAGGCGCCCACCACGTTGGCGCAGATGACGAAGTAGCGCTCGGTGTCGATCGGCTTGCCGGGCCCGACCATGGTCTCCCACCAGCCGGGCTTGCCGGTCACCGGATGGATGCTGGCGACGTGCTGGTCGCCGGTGAGCGCGTGGCAGATCAGCACCGCGTTCGAGCGCGCCGCGCTGAGCTCGCCATAGGTCTGGTAGGCGATCTGGAACGGCGCCGTCGCCGTCGGTGTCCAAGAGCATGAGGACGCTGCCTCGCCCGTGTTTCTCCTTGCTCGCGTAC
>DATBWJ010000148.1:0-2067 GCA_036514935.1 Xanthobacteraceae bacterium | reverse complement strand
TTTTCAACGTCCTCACCGGCTTCTACCGGGCCGACCGCGGCGAGTTCGCGTTCGACGGCGCGCCGCTTTACGCCGGCGCGCCGCACCGGGTCGCGGCGGTGCGCAGCACGGCGCCGATCACGCCGGCGTGCGTGCGCACGTGGCGGCCCACCATGACGTTTTCGAGGGCGGTCATGTTGCCGAACAGGCGGATGTTCTGGAATGTGCGCGCGATGCCGGCTGCCGCGACCCGGTGCGGCGCGCCGGCGTAAAGCGGCGCGCCGTCGAACGCGAACTCGCCGCGGTCGGCCCGGTAGAAGCCGGTGAGGACGTTGAAAAACGTAGTTTTTCCGGCGCCGTTGGGGCCGATCAATCCGTAGATCTCGCCGCGGTTGATCGCCAGCGTGATCTCCGTCAGCGCCTCGAGGCCGCCGAAACGCTTGCTGATGCGTTTCGCTTCGAGCAGCGCGCTCATCCGGCCGCTCATGCCGTCCACTCGCGCTTGCGGATTTTCGACGGCCACAGGCCGGCCGGACGGAACAGCATCATCAGCACCAGCGCCAGGCCGAACAGCAGCATGCGCAGATCCGATGGATCGACGAACACCTGCCCGAACCAGTCTTTCTGCAGCGGGCCGACGTAACGCAGCGCTTCCGGCAGCGCGGTCAGCAGCACCGCGCCGAGCACGACACCCGGCACGTGCCCCATGCCGCCCAGCACCACCATGCACAGGATCATGATGGAATCGAGCAGCGTGAAGCTTTCGGGGCTGATGAAGCCCTGGAACGCCGCGAACAGCCCGCCCGAGACGCCGCCGAAGGTCGCGCCCATCGCGAACGCCAGCAGTTTGATGTTGCGCGTGTTGATTCCCATCGCGCGGGCCGCGGCCTCATCCTCGCGGATCGCGATCCAGGCGCGGCCGATGCGCGAATCCTCGAGCCGCAGCGAGACGACGACGATCAGCAGCGCGCACAGCAGGAACACGAAGTAATAGCTGTGCACCGGAGCGAGCGTGATGCCGAGGACGATGAAGGTCTCGTTCAACGCCACGCCGCCGATCTGCAGCGGGTCGATGAGCGTGATACCCTGCGGGCCGTTGGTGATGTTGAACGGGCGGTTGAGGTTGTTCAGGAAAATGCGGATGATTTCGCCGAAACCGAGGGTCACGATCGCGAGATAGTCGCCGCGCAGCTTGAGTGTCGGCGCGCCGAGCAGCACGCCGAACATTGCGGTGACGAGGGCGCCCAGCGGCAGCAGTAGCAGAAACGAGGTGTGAATGTCGAACTGCGGCGAGGCGAGCAGCGCGTAGGCATAGGCGCCGACCGCGAAGAACGCGACATAACCGAGGTCGAGCAGACCCGCGTAGCCGACCACGATGTTCAGGCCCAGCGCGAGCATGACAAACAGCAGCGCGACGTCGATGATGCGCACCCAGGCGCGGCCGAGCCCTGCGTCGACCGCGAACGGCAGCGCGGCGAGCGCGACCGCGATCAGCACGTACGCTGCCCACGCCACACGCCGATCGCGTGTGAGCCGCGCCCACGTTTCAGTGATTGAACCCATGGCACCGCCGCGGGCGGTTGGTGATGCTTGCGGGGATTCGATCGGGATCTGATCGGCGCGTACCGGTGTTCATCGGCGTCTCCATGCCTCAGGCGCGCTCGCTCGCGGGTTCACCGATCAGCCCCGACGGCCGGAACACCAGCACCATGACCAGCACCAGGAACGCAAAAATGTCGCGGTAGTTGCTGCCGAGCACGCCGCCGGTCAGGTCCCCGATATAGCCCGAGGCCAGGCTCTCGATCAGGCCGAGCAGCAGGCCGCCGAGCACCGCGCCGTTGACTTTGCCGATGCCGCCGAGCACCGCCGCGGTAAACGCCTTGAGGCCGAGCATGTAGCCCATGAAGTAATGGCCGATGCCGTAATACAGCACCACCATCAGGCCGGCGACAGCGCCGAGGGCCGAGCCGAGCAGGAAAGTGAACGCGATGACGCGGTTGACGTCGATGCCCATCAGGCCGGCGACCTCGCGGTTCTGCTCGGTGGCGCGCATCGCTTTGCCGAGGCGCGTGTGCCTGAGGAACCACA
>DATBWJ010000147.1:0-4737 GCA_036514935.1 Xanthobacteraceae bacterium | reverse complement strand
ATCCTGGTGAGCGCCGACCAGAAGTGGGTGTCAACCACCGGCTTCCTCGACCACGTGGCGAAGAACCTCAGCAAGGCGATGAGCCTTTAGCTTTACTTACGGGTCGCCGCCGGCCGCTTGCGGCGCGGGGGTCGGTTGCGCCGGCCGATCGAGGCGGTCGCGGGCCTCCTCGCGGGCGGCGTTGATGCGCTGGATGACCGCATCGTCCGGCAGGCCGAGCTGGCTGAGCAGCCGGCCCCCGAGCTGCAGGCTCGCCTCGATCGCCTCCGGGATCACGTCGATGGCGCCTGCGCCTGCCAGCGTGGCGGCGTGGGCGGCGTCCTTGGCGCGCGCCAACACGAACGCCTCGGGCCGCAGGCGGCGCGCGGCCTCCACCATGCGCAAGGCGGCCTCCGGCGCGTCGAGGGTCACCACATAGCCGCGCGCGCGCCGCGCGCCCGCCCGTTCGAGCATTTCGGGGCGGCTGGCGTCGCCGAAGAAGACCATGCGGCCGTCCCGCCGCTGTCGCGTCACCAGCGCGCCGTCGGCGTCGAGCGCGACATAGGGCACGTTCTCGGCATCGAGCAGGCGCGCCACCGTCTGGCCGACGCGCCCGAAGCCGCCGATGATCACGTGATCTTCAAGCTGAGCCGCCGCGGCGCCCGGCGCGTGCTCGGCGTGATCGAACGCCGCCAGGCGATCGGCAAGCCTGCGCGCCAGCATCGCCAGGAGCGGGGTTGCGAACATGCTGAGCGCGACCACCGCGACCGCCGACGTCGCCACCTGTGGCGACAGCAGCCGGTGGCCGAGCGCAAGCCCGATCACCACGAACGCGAACTCGCTCGCCTGCGCCAGCAGCAGCGCGAGTTCCGCCGCCGGCGCGCGCGCCACGCCGAACGCGCGCGCGGCGCCGAACAGGATGACCGCCTTGACCGCGATCAGCGCGGCGAGCGCGAGCAGCACGTGGTGGAGGCTGGCGAGCACCAGGCGGATGTCGATGCTCGTTCCCACCATGACGAAGAAGATGCCGAGCAGCAGCCCCTTGAACGGCTCGAGGTCGACCTCGATGTGGTGGCGGTACTCGCTCTCGCTCAGGAGCAGGCCGGCCAGGAACGCGCCGAGCGCGGCCGACAGCCCGCTCGCGGCGGTGAGCGCCGAGATGCCGAGCACGACCAACAGCGTGATCGCCATGATGAGGTCGCGGCTGCCGCCGCGCGCGGCCGAGCGCAGCAGCGGGCACACCAGGTAGCGCCCCGCCACCATGATGAGGGCGACCGCGGCGAGCGCCTGCACGAAGATCGAAACGAGCGCGAGCGGCGGGCTCTCGGTCTCGCGCGCGAGCACGCCGACGATGAACAGGATGGGCACGACCATGAGATCCTGGAACAGCAGGACGGACAGCGCGACGCGCCCGAGCGGGCTCGCGGCGCGGTGCTGCTCGGCGAGGAGCTCCATGGCGACGGCGGTGGAGGACAAAGCGAGGCACAGGCCGAGCACGACGCCGCCCGGCGGCGGCACGCCCGCGGCGCCGACGAGGAGCCCGACGGCCAGCGTCGTCGCCGCCATCTGCACGGCGCCAACGCCGAGCACGTAGCGGCGAAGCTCCCACAGCCGCCGCAGCGACAATTCGAGGCCGAGCAGGAACAACAGGAAGACGATGCCGAGCTGCGCCAGCGGCTGGGCGCGCGCGGGGTCGTCGAATGTGACATAGGACAGCCAGGGATGGGCGGCGGCGAGGTGGCCGAGGCCGTAGGGGCCGAGCACGACGCCGACCAGCAGGAAACTCAGCACGGCGCCGATGCGCGCGCGCTGGAACAGCGGCACGATGATGCCGGCGGCGGCCAGGAAGATCAGCAGACCCTTGAAGCCGTCGCCGTCCAGCACGTCCCCTCCCCGTGGTCAATGCCCCGCCGGAGTGGCACGCGCGCCACGGCGCCGCATCGCCATGATCACTGGCCGGCGAGCGCGGCCTCGATGGCGGCGAGCGCCGAGGCCGCCTTCGTGCCGTCGGGGCCGCCCGCCTGGGCCATGTCGGGCCGCCCGCCGCCGCCCTTGCCGCCAAGCGCTTCGGCACCGAGGCGCACGAGATCGACCGCGTTGAAGCGGCCGGCGAGATCGCTGGTCACGCCCACCACCAGGCCGGCCTTGCCGTCGCCGGTCACCCCGACGATGGCGACGACGCCCGAGCCGATCTGCTTCTTGCCCTCGTCGACCAGGCTGCGCAGGTCCTTCAGCTCGATGCCCTCGACCGCGCGCGCCATGAGGCGAACCTCGCCCACGGTTCGCACGCCGTCCGCGGCCGCGCGGCCGCCCATGGCGAGCTTCTTCTTCGCGTCGGCAAGATCGCGTTCGAGGCGCTTCTTCTCATCCAAGAGAGACGTGGCGCGGGCCACGAGGCCCTCCGGCGTGACATGAAGCGTCGCCGAAGCACTCGCCAGGACTTGCGTATTCGCGTTCAGATACTTGCGCGCGTTTCCGGCCGTGAGCGCTTCGATTCGGCGCACGCCGGCCGCAACCGCGCTCTCAGACGTGACGGTAATGATGCCAATGTCCCCGGTGCGGCGGACGTGCGTGCCGCCACACAGCTCCACCGACCAGCCGAGCGCATTGCCGGCCTCGCCCATGGCGACGACGCGCACCTCTTCGCCGTATTTCTCGCCGAACAGCGCACGCGCGCCGGACGAAATCGCGTCGTCGACCGCCATCAGGTGCGTGGTGACGGGTGAATTCTGCAGCACGATGTCGTTGGCCAGGTCCTCGACGCGCACGATCTCGACCGCGCTCATTGGCTTGGGATGGGAGAAATCGAAGCGCAGCCGGTCGGGAGCGACCAGCGAGCCCTTCTGCGCGATGTGGTCGCCGAGCACCTGGCGCAGCGCCTCGTGCAGAAGGTGCGTCGCCGAATGGTTCTGGCGGATGGCGCCGCGGCGATCATGCTCGACATCGAGAAGAACCGCGTCTCCTAGTTTCAAGCCGGAATTATCAACCGTAATAAAATGAACGATTAGATCTCCAGCCATCTTTTTGGTGTCGATCACGCGCGCCAAAATACGCGTGCTATTTGTATCGCGCCGTATGGTACCTTTGTCGCCGATTTGCCCCCCGCTCTCTGCGTAAAACGGCGTCTGATTGAGAACGACAGCGCCGCTTTCGCCTGCCTTAAGCTCGGAAACTTCTTGGTGGTTTTTGACTAACGCCTTAACGATGCCCTCAGCCTTTTCAGTGTCGTAACCCAGGAACTCCGTCGCGCCGAGCTTCTCGCGCAAGCTGAACCACACGGCCTCGGTCGCCGCCTCCCCCGAGCCCACCCACGAGGCGCGCGCCTTCTCGCGCTGGCGCTCCATGGCCGTATTGAAGCCGTCGGTGTCGACGTCGATGCCGCGCGGGCGCAGCGCATCCTGGGTGAGATCGAGCGGGAAGCCGTAGGTGTCGTAGAGCGTGAACGCGGTCTCGCCCTTGAGCCGGTCGCCGCTCTCGAGGCTGCGGGTTTCTTCATCAAGAATTGCAAGCCCGCGCTCCAGCGTCTTGCGAAAGCGCGTCTCCTCGAGCTTGAGCGTCTCGCTGATCAGCGGCTGGGCGCGCACCAGCTCGGCATAGGCCTGGCCCATCTCGCGCACGAGCACGCCCACGAGCCTCCACATCAGCGGCTCCTTGGCGCCGAGGAGCTGGGCGTGGCGCATGGCGCGCCGCATGATGCGGCGGAGCACGTAGCCGCGCCCCTCGTTGGAGGGCAGCACGCCGTCGGCGATCAGGAAGGCGCAGGCGCGCAGGTGGTCCGCGATCACGCGGTGGGAGGCGCGGTGCGCGCTGTCGGGATCAATGCCGGTCGCGTCGGCGACCGCCTGGATGAGCGCGCCGAACAGGTCGATGGCGTAGTTGTCGTGGGTGCCCTGCAACACCGCGGCGATGCGCTCGATGCCCATGCCGGTGTCGATCGACGGCTTGGGCAGGTTGGTGCGCCCGCCGCCGGCCATCTGCTCGTATTGCATGAACACCAGATTCCAGATTTCGACGAAGCGGTCGCCCTCGGCCTCCGCGCTGCCGGGCGGGCCGCCGGCAATGTGGGCGCCGTGGTCGTAAAAAATCTCCGAGCATGGCCCGCACGGGCCGGTCTCGCCCATCGACCAGAAATTGTCGGCGCCGGCGATGCGGATGATCTTGTCGTCCGGCAGGCCGGCGATCTTCTTCCACAGCTCGTTGGCCTCCTCGTCCTCGGCATGGATGGTGACCACGAGCCGTTCGACCGGCAGGCCGAACTCGCGGGTGACCAGCGTCCAGGCAAGCTCGATCGCGCGGTCCTTAAAATAGTCGCCGAACGAGAAGTTGCCGAGCATTTCGAAGAAGGTGTGGTGGCGCGCGGTGTAGCCGACGTTGTCGAGATCGTTGTGCTTGCCGCCGGCGCGCACGCATTTCTGCGCGGTCACCGCGCGCAGGTAGGGCCGTTTCTCGATGCCGGTGAACACGTTCTTGAACTGCACCATGCCGGCGTTGGTGAACAACAGCGTGGGGTCGTTGTGCGGCACGAGCGGGGAGGACGGCACGATGGTGTGACCGTGCCTCTCGAAGAAGTTGAGGAATGCCGACCGGATGTCGTTGACGCCGCTCATGGGGCTGCCCGGGCCGGTCGCGCGCGCGCCGGCCGCTTGGTTATATATGGGCTTGGTTCTAGCGGCGCAGGGATGGCGAGAAAACCCCCGGGCGGCTGGCGTGCCTCCCCATCATGAGGGCACGAATAGCAGCAAGCGCGAATGATTGCCG
>DATBWJ010000146.1:0-4638 GCA_036514935.1 Xanthobacteraceae bacterium | reverse complement strand
CGGGAGGCCTATTCCCCTCGGCAAGCGGGTGAGGATGTGAATCGCCCACGGGGAGATCGCCACAAGTTCATTTTGACCTGTCGTGACGCGCGGAGTTCATGGGCGTCGGACTGGTGGGCAGCGTCGCCCGTGAGTTGATATTGCAGTCGTCGTACAAGAGAAGAGCGACGCAGAGGTGCGCGATGTTCAATGTTGGCGTTGATGTCGGCGGGACGTTCACGGATGCGGTCGCCATCGACGAGGCCGGAAACCTGTACGTTGGCAAGGCGCCAACGACGCCTCGGCGCATTGCCAAAGGGGTGATGGACAGCCTGCATGACGCCGCGCGCAATGCCGGGCTCGATCTGACGCAATTGCTCGCCGCAACGCGTTTCCTGGGACACGGAACGACCGTCGGCACCAACGCGCTGGTCACACGCGGCGGCGCGCGGGTGGGACTGCTGATCACGGCCGGGTTCGAGGACACCCCGTTCATCCAGCGCGCGATCGGCCGGATCGCGGGCCTGTCCGACGAGGAGATGCGCCAGCAGGTGAGCCTGCGCCAGCCCGTGCCGCTGGTCGCGCGCGACTGCATTGTCGGCGTGCTCGAACGCGTCGACTCCACCGGCAACGTCCTCGTGCCGCTGAGCGAGACCGAGGCGGTGCGTTGCGTCAGCGCCCTCCTCGAGCAGGGGGTCGAGGCCATCGCCATCTGCCTGTTGTGGTCGTTCCTCAATCCTTCCCACGAGCTCATGCTAGCGGACGTTGTGCGCCGGATCGCGCCGGCCATGCAGCTATCGGTGTCATGCGAACTCGCACCGAAAATTCGCGAGAATGCGCGCTGCAACACCGTCGTGATCGATGCCTTCATCCGCGGCAAGGTGCACGACTATCTCGGCGACCTGCGCGATCAGCTCGCCCAGCAGGGCTTTCGCCAGTCGCTCGCCTCGATGCAGTGCTTTGGCGGCGTGACCGACTCGCGACACGCCAGTCCCATCAGCACCATCGATTCGGGGCCGGTGGGTGGCGTCATGGGAAGCAAGCGGCTGGCCGGACTGCTGGGCGAGAACAACGTGATCACCACCGACGTCGGCGGGACGACCTTCGACGTCAGCGTGATCGCGCAGGGCGAGGAGAACCTCGCACGCGAGTATTTCGGCGCCGCCGGCGTCATCGAGCGGTTCGAAGTGCTCACCCCCCGTGTCGACATTCTTTCCATCGGGGCGGGCGGCGGCACCATCGCCTGGTTCGACAAGGCGAGCAACACCATCAAGTTCGGCCCGCACAGCGCGGGCTCCGAGCCCGGGCCGGTGTTCTACGGCGCCGGCGGAACGCAGGTGACATTGGCAGACGCCTGGCTGACGCTGGGATATCTCGATTCGGCGCGCTTTCTGGGCGGTCGCCTGAAGGTCGACGCCGAGGCCGCCGGCCTGGCGATCGAGCAGCAACTGGCGCGGCCATTGGGAATTTCCACAACGCAGGCCGCCCTCGCCGTGGTCGAGCTGGCCAACCATCACATGAGCGACGCCATCAAGGTATACTTGGCCGCCCGCGGGCTCGACGTAAGCGAGTTCGTCATGTTCGCGTTCGGCGGCGGCGGGCCGATGCATGCCGCCGCCTACGGGGAGATATGCGGCGTGAGAAAGACCTATTTGGTGGCGAACGCCGGGGTTTTCTCCGCCTTCGGGATCGCCCTTGCCGACACAAAACATCGCCAACAGGTGACGCTGTTCGCCCGCGAGCCCTTCGACGTCGACGCCATCATCCATTCCTTTGCCGATCTGGAGTCGCGTCTCATGGCGCAGTTCGAGCGCGAAGGGCTACCGCCAGGTCAAATTCAAAAGCGCTACTTCGTCGATCTGCGCTATCAGGGGCAGTTCCACGAACTGACGATCGAGATCCCCGATCCGCGTTCGTTCGAGGGGGGCTCGCAAGCCCTGCGCCGGCGGTTCGAGGAGCATTACCAGGCGGTGTATGGCGCCGCGCCGTCCGTCTACTCGAAGCTCGAACTCGTGGGACTTGGCGTCGACGGCATAGCCGAGACGCCCAAGCCTTCGCTGCGCCGCAGCCAGACGTCGGAGCGGCCTGCCGTCGCGGTCAAGTACCGGCAGGCATGCTTTGATGCGGCCGACGGCTACCGCGCCGTAGCGGTGTTCTCGCACCGCGACCTGCTGGCGAGCCAGCGCATCCCGGGTCCGGCCTTCGTCGAGGACGACTACTTGACGATGATCATTCTTCCCGCACAAACCGGCATTGTCGATGCGCTGGGAAACGTCGTGATCCACCACAGCGAAAGGTCTTTCGATGCTGCATGATCCGCACAGCGCGACCCCTCACGCTGACGAAGGCTGGCTCGGCATACCGGGACTTCGGCGCGACCTTCCCATCGACGAGCTGATGGATGCGTTGGCGCTCGATGTCCTGCGCCCGCTGACATACCAGGACCCCGGCATCGATCCGGTCAAATACGAGGTGGCGGTGCACCGCATCATCGCGTCGCTGCGCGAGGGCTCGTGGGCGCTCGTGCGCACGTCCGCCTCGCCGCTGGTCACCGAATGCGGCGAGTACATGTTCGCCATCTACGATGCCAAGGGGCACTCGGCCTACGTCACCTCGGGCGTGCTGCCGCATCTGACCGGAACCGAGGCCGGCATCAAATACATCCGCCACTGCTACGGTTCCGATCCGGAGGGCATACACCCGGGCGATCAGTTCATCGTCAACGATCCCTACCTGCTCGGCATTCACACGCCGGACATTTTGGTCGCGCGCCCGATTTTCCATCGCGATGAAATCATCGCCTGGATCGGCAGCCTCACCCATACCATCGAGATCGGCGCCAAGGACCCGGGCGGAACCGCGGATTCCACCGACATCTTTCAGGAAGGCATTCGGGTTCCTTGCCTCAAGTTGATCAGAGGCGGGGAGCCGGTGCGCCACGTCTTTCGGCTGATCGAGCGGGCGGTGCGCCATCCTTCGCTGGTCTCGCTGGACATTACCGCCAAGGTCGCCGGCAACAATGTCGCGGCGGCGCGCATCGAGGAGATGGTGGCCAAGGAGGGCCCGGACTTCGTGCGCGGCGTGCTTCACAAGATGATCGGGGAGACGGAGGCCAAGGCGCGCGAGCGCATCCGCCTGATCCCGGACGGTCGCTGGCGGATCGTGGCCCACGCCGATCACGACGGTCTGGAAGCGAGGCTCTTGCGCCTTGTCCTGAGCGCGCACAAGGAGGACGACGTCATCCACTTCGACTTCGAGGGCACGAGCCCGCAGAATCCCGGCCCCATCAACGCCACGCTGCCGGGCACCATCGGCGTCATATTCACGGTGCTGGTGTCCACCCTGCTGTGCCACCTCAATCCCAATCGCGGCATCGTCTCATCCTGCAAGATCTCCATTCCGAAGGGATGCCTATTCAATCCGCGCTACCCGGCGCCGATCTACGCCGCGCCGCCCGGGCCGCTCACCTGGCTGTCGAGCGCTGCGACCAGGCTGGTCAGCGAGATGGCGATGGCGGGCGGGCTGACCGAGGCGGTGTGCGCCCCATGGAACGGCCACATCAACAGCGTGTTCATGGGCGGCGTCGACCAGTATGGCCAGTTGCAGGGAACGCTGACGCTCGACGCCAACGGCGGCGGAACCGGCGGCACGCCGTTCGACGACGGCGACGACACCTCCGCCTACATGCTGGCGCCCGGGGCGCTGATGGCCGACGTCGAAATGTACGAGGCGGTCTATCCGCTGCTCTATCTGTATCGCCGCCAGCGGCCGGACTCGGCGGGTCATGGCCGCATGCGTGGCGGGTTGGGCGGCGAAAGCGCCGTCGCCATCCACAATTCAGCCGGCTGGCGGGTCGGCTTCCGCGGGCTGGGAACGCAGGCCGCCATGACGCACGGCCTCGCCGGGGGATATCCCGCCAATTGCAGCCAGGTCGGCTTCCTGCGCGGCGTCAATCCGCAAAAACTTTCTGCCTCCGAATATGCCCGCCTCCTGGGTCCGTTGGAGGAGCTGGTCAGTCGCCCGCAGGCTGAACCGATGAAGGCAATGGTGGCGCCCAGGCCGATGAAGGCGGGAGACATCTACTATCTCGCCTGGGCGGCCGGCGGCGGATACGGCGATCCGCTCGAACGCGACCCGGCGCGCGTCCTCAAGGACGTTCGCGCCAAGGTCGTGTCGCGCGAGCGCTGCCGCGACACCTATGGGGTCGTGATTATCGGCGATCGCGTGGACGAGGCGGCGAGCGAGGATCTGCGCAAGCAGATGCGTGCGCAGCGCCTGGCTCTGGCGCGATATCCACGGGACCGGCGCAATCTGCGCGCCGCCGACGAGCTGGTCGCGCCAATCTACGGGACCGTGCACCGGGCCGTTCTGTCCGGCAGCACGGTTCAGGCGTGCGGCGCCTGCAGAACCGTGCTCGCTGGGAGCGGTGAGGACTTTCACGACCACGTGCCCCGGCGCGACCGCTCGCCGCACGACATCGGTCACCTGGCCGTGCGGGCCGACTGGCAGTGCTACCGCGAGTTCATGTGCCCGGGCTGCGGAACCCTGCTCGACGTGACGGTCGAGGAAGTTGGCGCCGGCGCGTCGGCCGCGTAATGCAACGGCGCTGGAGATCGAGCCGTCATGCGCGCAACAAGCCCGGCCATGGCGACGCGGTCG
>DATBWJ010000145.1:0-2048 GCA_036514935.1 Xanthobacteraceae bacterium | reverse complement strand
CCGGTGGCGCCATCCGGCTCCTTGCCCTTCTTCGCCTTCAGCCGCTCCATGTAGGCCTTGATGCGCGGGTCGTCCGCCGGCCAGCCGCCGAAGCTCATGACCCCTTCGGTGTCCGCACCAAACCGTTGCTTGTAGAGCGGGAAGGCGGTGCCGACCCCCGAATAGAAAATTTTCGGGTTGAAGCCTGAGAGCCGCGCCTGCTCGGTGATCTGCATGGTGTCGGCCGGGTAGCTGAAGCCGACGAAGACGTCGGGATTGAGCCCCTTGATCTCGGCGATGATCGGCGTGACGTCCTGCGTGCCCAAAGGGTAAGTCTTGTCATAGACGAGATCGAATGCCTGTTGCTTGAGGGCATCCCGCGCGGCCGTCGACAGGTCGATGCCAAACGCATCGGCGATCGCCGCCATCGCCACGCGCTTGCCGATCTTGCCGTCGGAGCGCAGATTCGTCAGCAGCTCGACAATCCCCCTCGCGTAGAGCGCGCTCGTGCCGGTCATCCAGAAGCTGGTCGGCCAGCGCTTGGCCAGATCCGGGGCGCGATCGGTGATGGCCGAGGTCCCCAGGTGCGGGTAGCCGGCGCGTGCCAGGACCGGCCCGACCGCCAGATTGAGCGCGGTCCCGAACGGCGCGAGGATGAAGTCGACCTTGTCCTGATTGATCAGACGCTCGACGGCACGGATCGCATCCTCCGAGTTCGAGCGATCGTCATAGAAAATGACCTCGATGGGAACGCGCTTGTCGCCAAGCTTGATCCCTCCAGCCGCGTTGACTTCCTCTACCCACAATTCGTAGTTGGGAAGAAGCGTGATCGCCGCCCCGCCGCCGAGTGGACCGGTCTTCGAAATGGCGTAGCCGATCTTGATCACGTTCGGCGTCTGGGCATTGGCGGCGCAAAGCCAGGCGAGCGAGACGCCCAGCAACGCGATCATGCGGCGCACGATGTAACCCATGTCCTTTCCTCCTTGAAAATTCCGGGCATGCCTGCTTGCGGCTCCCACGATAGCACGAACTGGTGCTGCCGGCCGCGTGTGCGGAATTCCCCCGCGCGAGAGGCTAGCGAGCGCGAACGGGCCTCGGCTTAACAAAGGTCAAGACACCGTCCGGCCACCGGTATCCGTCGCCCCGCATGGCAGCACTCGCGCATGAGCGTTCCACTCAGCGAGACGGCGATGGATCGGGGCCCGCCGGCGAGACGGCGTGCATTGCGGATCACCTCGCGGCGACGCCTTGCGTTCAGCCGGCGCCTTTGTTGGTGACGATCTGGGTCTGCGTGACGATCGCCACGAGCTTGCCGTCGCCGCGGCGGATGTGCGTTTGCCACACCATGGTGGTGCGACCGCGGTGCAGGGGCGTGCACTCGGCGCGTGCCACGTCGCCGACGGCCACCGGCGCCAGGAAATTGGTCTTGAGCTCGATCGTCGCCGTGGCCACGCCCGCCGGCACATTGGCGACGGTCGCGATGCCGCTGAGGCTGTCGGCAAGCGTCACCACCGCGCCGCCGTGCAGGCCGCCGTTGCGGTTGGCGTGCTCGGGGCGCACCAACAGCTCGCCCTCGACGCGCTCGGGCGAGACGTGCGTGACCTTGACGCCGATGTGGTCGGCAAAAGGCGCCGTTGGTATCGCCGAGGCGCGCGCGCTTCCGGCGTTGCCGGATGCGGCGTCCGGCCGCAACTCATCTGATGTCATGGCGCGAGCCCCTGCGCGTTAAGCTGCGCCGCGGTCGCCGCTGCCGGCAGCAGCGTCTCGCCGGGCCGCACGCGAGTGAACATCACCGGTTCCATGTCAACCGAAAACCGCCCATCCCGATAACGGGCGACGGTGTAGCGCGAGGCCGCAAGCTCGGAGGGTTTCGGATAGTCCTCGCGGAAATGGGCGCCGCGGCTGTCGGCGCGCGCCTCGGCAGCCGCGCAGATCGCGCGGCTGACCAGCACGAGATTCTCGAGATTCAGGCGGTCCATCCAGGTCAGGTTGTACCGGCGATCGGCGTCGGGCACGCCCGTTTCCGTGATCTGCAACCACAGACGATCGAGAGCGCCGCGCGCGCGCCC
>DATBWJ010000144.1:0-2289 GCA_036514935.1 Xanthobacteraceae bacterium | reverse complement strand
CGAGCGCGCTCACGTAATCGTGGCGCATTTCGGTGACCAGCAGGCCGATGGCCGAGAAGGTGCCGGGCAGCGGCGGAATCACGGCCTCCGCCATGCCGAGTTCCTGCGCGATATCCACTGCGTGCACGCCGCCGGCGCCGCCGAAGGACAGCAGCGAGAAATCGCGCAAGTCGATGCCCCGCTGGACCGTGACGGTGGCGATGCCCTTGATCATGTTGGCGTTGACGACGCGAACGATGCCGAGCGCCGCTTCTTCGACGCTGGTACCGAGCTCGTCGGCGATCGGGGCGAGCGCGCGGTGTGCGGCGCCGCGGTCGAGCGACATCTGGCCGGCGTTGAAATTGTCCGGATTCAGGCGCCCGAGCACGACGTTGGCGTCGGTCACGGTCGCCTCGATGCCGCCGCGGCGGTAGCACGCCGGGCCGGGTTCCGCTGCGGCCGAATGCGGCCCGACATTGAGCGCGCCCCCGCGGTCGATCCAGGCAATCGAGCCGCCCCCCGCGCCGATGATGTGCAGGTCGATGATCGGGATCTTGACCGGCAGACCCTGGAACGCGCCCTCGGTTGTCACCCGCGAGACGCCGTCCTCCACCAGTCCGATGTCGAACGAGGTGCCACCCATGTCCACGGAGACGATGCGCGGCCGCTTGTTGCGCCGCCCGTAGAACGCCGCTGCCACGACTCCGCCCGCCGGGCCGGAATTCACGGTGGTGACGGCGAGCCGGCGCGCGTGCTTCACGGAAGTGGATCCGCCGTTCGCCTGGATGATCGACAGGCGCGCGCTGCCGAGCTCGGCGCGGATGCGCTCCTCGAGCCGCGCGAGGTACTTGCCCATCACCGGCGAGAGATAGGCGTTCATGACCGTGGTGTTGGCCCGCTCGTATTCCCGATACTCGGGACTCACGTCGCTGGAAATGCTGATCAGGAGTTCCGGAAAGCGCCCCGCGAGAATCGCTGCGGCGCGCTTTTCGTGGACGGGATTTAGGAACGAGAACAGGAAACAGACGGCGATCGCCTCGACGCCCTCGCGCGCGAATACGCCGGCGGCGGCGTGCACCGAGGGCTCGTCGAGCGGCGTGAGAACCGCGCCGGTGGCATCGAGCCGTTCGATCGCCTCCAGACACCGATGCCGCGGCACGAGCGGGGCGGGGCGATCGACGGTGAAGTCGTACAGGCCCTCGTGCGGGCGCATGACGCGCCCGATCTCGAGCAGGTCGCGAAATCCCGCCGTGGTGAGGAATCCGACCTTGGCGCCGGTGCGCTCGATGAGCGCGTTGGTGCCGGTGGTGGATCCGTGCACCACTTCCTCGATGTCGCGCGCATCGACCCCGGCCGCGCTGGCGACCGCATGCACGGCGTTCATGACCCCGTCGGCCCGGTTGGCGGGCGTGGTAGGCACCTTGATCGCGATCAGGCGTTTGCCGCCGCTGTCTGTGAGCACGGCATCGGTGAAAGTGCCGCCCACGTCGACGGCGACGCGGTAAGTCATGTGGTTATGCCACCTGCTGTTCTCTGAACTCCCGCCTCTGGCGCATCGCGCCCGTCAGTTCGCGCACGGCGCCGATCCCCTTGCGGCGGCAGAAAGCCTCGATGCCGTCGATCACCGCCAGCATCGCCGTCGGCCGCACGAAATTGATGGTTCCGATCTGCACCGCGCTGCAGCCCACCATCAAGTATTCGAGCGCGTCGTTGGCGGTGACCATGCCGCCGCTGCCGATGATCGGGATCTTGACGGCCCGTGCTACTTGCCAGGCCATGCGCAGGATGATCGGTTTCATGCACGGGCCTGTCATGCCGCCCGTGATGTTGCCCAGGGCCGGCTGGAAATTCTCCACGTCGACCGCCATGCCCAGCATGCCGTTGGCGCAGGTGATCGCGTCCGCGCCCGCGGCCTCGACGGCCTGCGCCACAGCCGCGATATCAGTCACGTTGGGAGTGAGCTTGGCCCACACCGGCCGGTCGGTCATATCCTTAAGCCGGCGAATGACTCTGGCGCTCGCCTCGGCGTCCATTCCGAAGGCCTTGCCGTCCTGTTCGAGATTCGGACAGGAAATGTTCGCTTCGATGACCGACACGCCGGGGACGCTCAGCTTGGCCGCGAGCTGGCCGAAGGCCTCGACCGTCGGCGCCGAGACGCTGCACACGACGGGCGTGTCGTACGGCCGGTAGTGCGGAAGAATCTCGTCGATGTAGTGCTCGGGACCCTTGCACGGGATGCCGATCGCCATCAGCGAGCCGTCCCTGTATTCCACCATGCGCGGCGGCACGCAACCCTCGCGCCTGTCAGGC
>DATBWJ010000143.1:0-3646 GCA_036514935.1 Xanthobacteraceae bacterium | reverse complement strand
GCGGTCCTTGCGCGCGAGCCGGTTGCCGGCTGGGGCGACACCCACAAGCGCCGGGTGATCGTGCACTATCACTTCTTCAAGAACGCCGGCACCTCGCTCGACGAGACGCTGCGCGAGCATTTCGGCGAGCGATGGGTCAGCGTGGAAGGGCAGAATTCGCTGTCGCCCGCCGATCTCGCCAAGCTGATCGCCGATCAGCCGGAACGCGCCGTGTTCTCCTCGCACACCGCAAGCTTTCCGGTGCCCGACCTCGAGGGCGTCGCCATCTTTCCGGTCGTGTTCGTGCGCCATCCGATCGACCGCATCCGCTCGGTCTACGAGTTCGAGCGCCGGCAGGAGCCGGCGGTCACGCGCGGCGCCATCGTGGCCAAGAAGCGCCCCTTCAAGGGCTATGTCCGCTGGCGGCTCGCCGCCGACAACCAGATCAGGAATTTTCATGTGACCCGCTTCTCGCGCGGCGAGAAGGGCCCGCCATCCCTGCCTAGCGCGATCAAATATGTCGACCGCCTGCCGTTCGTCGGCGTTGTCGAGCGCTTCTCCGACTCGCTTTCGCTGCTGCAACGCCATCTCAATCTGGCCTTCCCCGACATTCGCCTCACCGAAAAGCACGCCAACGTCACGCGCAACCGCAATGGCGGCATCGAGCAACGCCTGGCGGCGGTTCGCGCGGACCTTGGTCCGCGGCTCTACGACGCCGTCATGGAACAAAATCGCGACGACCTCTTGCTCTACGAGCATATCGTCGAGCGGCTCGCGCGCGAAATCGGGCGCGAGGCGGCATGACAAGTCGTGCCCGAAACTCCCTGAGGCGATGGGCGAGCAAGCCGTGTCGGCGTTGACCCATGCACCAGCCCCCCGCAGCGCCGGCGCATGCCGCGCGATCGTCGTGCGCGCGCCGGCCGCGCGGCGCGGCGCGCGGGCCGGCGGAGCGTTGCCATGAGCTCGCCGCCGAGCGCGCCGCCGGGCGCAGCGTCCGCCAAGAAGCCGGGCGATCCACCGCGCGCGCCGATCGTCCGACTGGATCGCTGGCGGGGTGCCGTGCAGATCCTTTCTCTCGGCGGCGGGCTGATCGAGCACGGCCTCACCCTGCGCGTCGATCACCAGGCGGTCGCCAGCATCGACCTTGCGCGCGCGCATGATGTCGCAACCGCCGGGTTCAATCTGTTGGCCAACCCCGACTTCAGTCAGTTCTCGGCGCTTTGGAAGCCCGAGGTGCCCGGAGACGGCGCCAGCGCCTGCGGCCTTGATCTGGCGCCGGAGTGGACGCTGCAGGGCAGCCACACCGCGTTCCTGGGAACATTCGTCGGCCCGCCGCAGGGACGCGGCAGGCTGTGCTACGTCGATCCCTTCTACGGCGCCTGGCTGCCGATCTCCGACAAGCAGCGCTATCTGTTCCGGGCCCGTGTCGGCACGCATCGTTGCACCGCCCATCTCAGTGCCGAGCTTCGCAATGCCGCCGGCGAGATCCGGCTCATTGCCGGCCCGCCGCTCGATGCCGCTCGGGCGGGCGGGCGCACGCTGGCCGGCTATCACGATGCCCAACTGGAAATCGCCCCGCGCGCGGGCGAGAGCGCATTGCGGCTGTCGATTGCGAAATCCGATACAATCGAGGGCGCCGACAGCTTCCTGTTCCTCGCCCATCCGGCCTTCGGGCTCAAGCCGAAGTCCGAGCATTTCAGCATTCCAAACGCCGCCGTCGACGAAGTTCTGCGCGGCACGATCATCGGGCTCGTCGCCGCCGGCAAACCGGTCAATGTGGTGACGGTGCCGCTGCCCAAGGACTGCTACGACGGCCGCGAGCACACGATCGAGGTGATCGGCCCGCACGGCGAGCCGCTTGCGGCACCGCAGGCTTTCCAGCGCGCCGACGCCAGCTACGGGCAGATCGAGTCCTTCGACGGCTTCGAGCTGAGGGGCTCCGTTCCGACCAAGCCGAACCAGGTGATCGGCCGGCTGCAGCTCAGAATCGACGAGGACGTGGTCGAGACCGTGTCGGTTCTCGATCAGACCCGCGACCGCATCGCCTTCACGGCGAAAATCCCGCCGCGCTACCTTGACGGGCGACCACACCTGTTCGTGGTGCTCGGCCCTGCCAACCATCCGCTCGCCGCCGCCGCCGGCCTCACCGCCTGCCATCTCACGCCCTGGGCCGACCTCGAAGCCCACGCAAGCCTTCCGCTGCCGGCCGCGCGCAGCCCGCGTGCGATGAGCCACCTCGAAAACCTCGATCGGCTGCACCGCGCCTATGCGCGCGCGTGCCAGGACAAGACGACGGCGAAGCTTAGTGCGCTGCGCCACCGCCTGCACGAGGCCGCGCTGGCGCACGCCGAACTGGGCCTGCCGTGGGAGCGGCGCAGGATCTTTCCCAAGCTCGCCTTCCCCGCCGTGCGCTCGCCCACCGTCTCGGTGGTCATTCCGTGTCACAACAATTGGAAGGCCACCTACCACTGCCTCACCGCGCTCAAGTTCGCGCACAGCGAGGCGACGTTCGAGGTCATCATCGTCGACGACGGCTCAACCGACGAGACGGCGACGCTTGAGGCCATGGTCAAAGGCGTGAAGGTCGTCCGCAACGCCAGCGCGCTCGGCTTCGTCCACGCCTGCAACCGCGGCGCGGCGGCGGCGCGCGGGCGCTTCATCGCCTTCCTCAACAACGACACCGAGGTGACCGGCCGCTGGCTCGACGAGATGGCGCTGTTGTTCGAGACCTACCCCTCGGTCGGGCTGGTGGGGTCAAAGCTGCTGTTCCCGGATGGCCGCCTGCAGGAGGCGGGCGGCGTGGTGTGGCAATCGGGCAATCCGACCAACTACGGCCGGCTGGAGAACCCGGAGGACCCGCGCTTCTGCTATGTGCGGCAGATCGACTACGCCTCCGGCGCCTCCATCATGGTCGACCGCGCGGTGTGGAAAACGGTCGGCGGCTTCAGCGAGATTTTTGCGCCGGCCTATTTCGAGGACACCGATCTCGCGTTCAAGATTCGCGCGGCCGGGTACGCCACGCTCTATGCGCCCCATTCCGTGGTCTACCACTTCGAGGGCCTGAGCAGCGGGCCCGCGACGTCCGGCGGCATGAAGCGCTTCCAGGAGGTCAATCGCCCCAAGTTCAAGCAGACGTGGGCGAGGGCCTATCGATCGGCGGGCATCGAGGGCGAGAACATCGACCTTGAGAAGGACCGCAATATCGCGCGTCGCTGCCTGATGATCGACTACCAGATCCCGCGTCCCGACCTCGATGCCGGCAGCTACGCCGCGATCCAGGAGATCCGCCTGCTGCAATCGCTCGGCTACAAGGTGACCTTCCTGCCGCAGAACACGCTGTATCTCGGCGGCTATGTGTCGCTCTTGCAGCGGCTCGGCGTCGAGGTGGTCTACGCCCCCTTCGCGCTGGGCGTGGCCGAATTCCTGTCCCGGCGCGGCGCCGAATTCGACCTCATCTACATCACCCGCTACGCGGTGGCGCGCGCGGTCATCGACGACGCGCGCGAGCACTCTCCGCGCGCCAAGATCGTGCTCAACGTCGCCGATCTGCATTTCCTGCGCGAACTGCGCGCGGCGCTGCCCGCGCGGCAACCGGACGAGATGCGTCGGGTCGAGCTCATTCGCGAGGAGGAGCTCGACGCGATCCGGCGCGTCGATCTCGCGTTGA
>DATBWJ010000142.1:0-2254 GCA_036514935.1 Xanthobacteraceae bacterium | reverse complement strand
TCCCCCCCTCCCGGCTGCTTCGCAGCCGACCTCCCCCACAAGGCGGGAGGTAACGATCGGCGATGGGATCGTCACCACGACCGACCTCGCTGCGCTGGTCGCAGCATTCCAATCCTCCGGCGCGCGGCTCGCCTGCATCTGCTCGTCCGACGCAGTCTATGCGCGAGAGGCGGTGGCGGCGGCCGAAGCGCTGCGGCGGGCGGGAGCGCATATCTACCTGGCGGGCCGCCCGGGCGAGCGCGAGGCCGCGCTCAAAACCGCCGGGGTGGCGAGCTTCATTTACGCCGGCTGCGACATGCTGGCGACGCTGCAAGCCGCGCATGATATCTTGGCACTGACCAGGTGAATTCATGGCTGCCGTTCCGAATTTTGCCGACGTCGCCTTCGAGGACCCCGGCGTCGCCGCGCCGGCCGCCAGCGATCCCGTCTGGCTCACGCCCGAAGGCATCCCGGTCAAACCCGTCTACACGGCCGACGATATCGCCGCGCTCGACTTCCTCGACACCTATCCCGGCATCGCGCCCTATCTGCGCGGGCCCTACCCCACGATGTACGTCACCCAGCCATGGACCGTGCGCCAATACGCCGGATTTTCCACCGCCGAGGACTCCAACGCCTTCTATCGCCGCAACCTCGCCGCCGGGCAAAAGGGTCTGTCGGTGGCCTTCGACCTGCCGACCCATCGCGGCTACGATAGCGATCACCCGCGCGTGGCGGGCGATGTCGGCATGGCGGGCGTCGCCATCGACTCCATCTACGACATGCGCACGCTGTTCGCCGGCATTCCGCTCGACCGGATGTCGGTGTCGATGACCATGAACGGCGCGGTGCTGCCGATCATGGCGCTCTATATCGTCGCGGCCGAGGAGCAGGGTGTTTCACCGGAGCAGCTCTCGGGCACGATTCAGAACGACATTCTCAAAGAGTTCATGGTGCGCAACACCTATATCTACCCGCCCGCGCCCTCAATGCGGATCGTCTCCGACATATTCGCTTACACCTCCGCGCGCATGCCGAAATTCAACTCGATCTCGATCTCCGGCTACCACATGCAGGAGGCCGGCGCGACGCAGGACCTCGAACTGGCCTATACGCTCGCCGATGGCGTCGAATATGTGCGCGCCGGCCTGCGGGCCGGGCTCGACATCGACCGCTTCGCCCCGCGCCTGTCCTTCTTCTGGGCGATCGGCATGAACTTCTTCATGGAAGTCGCCAAGATGCGCGCCGCCCGCCTGCTGTGGGCGAAGCTGATCAAGCCGTTCGATCCCAAGGATGCCCGCTCGCTCGCGCTGCGCACCCATTGCCAGACGTCCGGCTGGTCGCTGGCGGCGCAGGACGTGTTCAACAACGTGGTGCGCACCTGCGTGGAGGCGATGGCGGCGACGCAGGGACACACCCAGTCGCTCCACACCAACGCGCTTGACGAGGCGCTCGCGCTGCCGACCGATTTCTCCGCCCGCATCGCGCGCAACACGCAGCTCTTCCTGGCGCAGGAGAGCGGCACCACCCGTGTCATCGACCCCTGGGGCGGCTCCTTCTACGTCGAGCGCCTGACCTACGAGCTGGCGAGAAAGGCGTGGGAGCACATTCGAGAGGTGGAGGGGCTCGGCGGCATGGCCAAGGCGATCGAGGCCGGCGTTCCCAAGCTGCGCATCGAGGAGGCGGCCGCACGCACCCAGGCGCGCATCGATTCCGGCCAGCAGTCCCTCATTGGCGTCAACAAGTACCGGCCGCAGGATAACCGCGCGATCGAGGTGCTCAAGGTCGACATCTCGGCGGTGCGCCAGCTCCAGATCGACAAGCTTGAGCGCCTCAGGCGCGAGCGCGACCAGACGGCGGTCGAGCAGGCGCTCGCCGCTCTCACGCGGGCAGCCGATCGCGGCAACGGCAACCTGATGGAACTCGCCGTCGATGCCGCGCGCGCCAAGGCGACGGTCGGCGAGATGTCGTTGGCGCTCGAAAAGGCTTTTGGCCGCCACCGCGCCGAGATTAGGGCGATCTCGGGCGTCTACAAACAGGAGGTCGGCAATATGTCCGTCGAGCGCGTGCACAAGCTGGTGGCGGAGTTCGAGGAAAACGAGGGCCGCCGGCCGCGCATCCTGGTGGCAAAAATCGGCCAGGACGGCCATGACCGCGGCCAGAAGGTGATTGCCTCGGCCTTCGCCGATCTCGGCTTCGACGTCGACATCGGTCCGCTGTTCGCCACCCCGGCCGAGGCCGCGCGCCAGGCGGTGGAAAACGACGTGCACATCGT
>DATBWJ010000141.1:0-4554 GCA_036514935.1 Xanthobacteraceae bacterium | reverse complement strand
CGGGTCCGCGCGCAGCGCGGCCCGAAGGCAGGCTCCGGCCGGACCCGTTGGCGGGCGATGACACAAGAGTGGGTGTGGCGGGCGAGCGCTGATTCAATCTGATCGGAACATGCTCTAATTGGTCATCGCGCGCAGCCCGAGCTTGTCGAGCAGGCGCAGGTCGCGCTCGCGCTCCGGGTTGGGCGTGGTGAGGAGTTTTGGGCCGTGGAAGATCGAGTTGGCGCCGGCCAGAAAGCACAGCGCCTGGGTCTCCTCGCTCATGTCCTCGCGCCCGGCCGACAGCCGCACCATCGAGGCCGGCATGGTGATGCGGGCAACCGCGATGGTGCGCACCAGTTCGAGGGGATCGAGCGCGGGCTCCTCGGCGAGCGGAGTTCCCTTGACCCGCACGAGCAGGTTGATCGGCACCGACTCAGGATGACGCGGCAGGCTCGCGAGCGCCACGATCAGGCCGGCGCGGTCCGCGCGCCCCTCGCCCATGCCGACGATGCCGCCGCAGCACAGGTTAATGCCCGCCGCCCGCACGTGGGCGAGCGTGTCGAGCCGGTCCTGATAGGTGCGCGTGGTGATGATGTGGCCGTAGTATTCGGGCGAGGTGTCGAGGTTGTGGTTGTAGTAGTCGAGCCCCGCCGCCCTGAGCCGGTCGGCCTGCGCGCGCGTCAGCATGCCGAGCGTGGCGCAGGTTTCGAGCCCAAAACTTTTCACGCCGGCGACCATGGCGCACACCCGCTCAAGGTCGCGCTCCTTCGGCTCGCGCCAGGCCGCGCCCATGCAGAAGCGGCTTGCGCCTGCCGCCCGGGCCGCGCGCGCCGCTTCCAGCACCGCGTCGAGGTCCATCAACTTCTCGGCCGCAACACCGGTGTCGTGGCTCGCGCTCTGCGGGCAATAGGCGCAGTCCTCCGGGCAGCCGCCGGTCTTGATCGACAGCAATGTGGAGATCTGCACCGCGGCGGGATCGAAATGCCGGCGATGCACGCGCTGGGCCGCAAACATCAGTTCTGGGAACGGCAGATCGAACAGCGCGGCGACCTCTGCGCGCGTCCAGTCGTGGCGCAGCGCGCCTTCGATCGCCACCGGATCGGCGGCGTGCCGGGCAGTCACGGACATCGGGCTCCCCTGTGCGGACACGGGGCTCCCTCTATCATGGCGTGCGGACCCGCGCCATCGTGGCAGCGGCTGCGCCGGCCTGCGGGTGTGCCACGCGTGCCGAGCGAGAGACTCGTCAAGCCGAGGTCGGCAGGGCCGGGCTCGCGGCGAGATCGGCCTGCGGCTCATCCTCGTGCGGTCGCGCGCTGAAATGCTCGATTTTTCCGGGAACGCCATCCCACTCGCCGGCGTCGGCGGGAGGCACGCCCCTGATGATGATATTGGGCCACTTGGCCGAGTATTCGCGGTTGAGCTTGAGCCAGACTTCCAGGCCCGGCTCGCGGTCGGACTTGATGGCCTCGGCCGGGCACTCCGGCTCGCACACCCCGCAGTCGATGCATTCATCCGGGTGGATGACGAGCATGTTCTCGCCGGCGTAGAAGCAATCGACCGGGCAGACCTCGATGCAGTCCATGTACTTGCACTTGATGCAGTTCTCGGTGACGACGTAGGTCATGGCCTGGCCCTTCCACGGTCTTGCGCGCGCGCCGCGCGCGGCGAGGGGTCGCGATCACAGCGCGCGCGGCCCGTCAGTCATGAGCCCCGATCCACGCCAATGGCGGCGGCGCAGCGGCGGGCGAACGACCACGGCGGATCGTCAGGGCCTCATAACATGTATGCAAAATACCTATTAGAGGACTCGCGTAAAAGCAATATGCTGAATACATCTTCCGGGTTGCTGGCTGCCATGCGGAAAACGGAGCACTGACGTGCGCCTGACGGTCTACACGGACTTTTCATTACGTTTGCTCATGTTTCTGGCGCTCAGGAGCGACCGGCTCGCCACCATCGCGGAGATCGCCAAGGCCTACGGGGTCTCGCGCAATCACCTGATGAAGGTGGCGCATCAACTGGGGCTTGCCGGATATGTCGAGACCGTTCGCGGCAAGGGCGGCGGCCTGCGCCTGGCCCGAGAGCCCAAGGACATCGTGCTGGGCGAGGTCGTGCGCCATGCCGAGCCCGACATGGCATTGGTGCCGTGCTTCGATCCGGTCGGCGCTTCTTGCGCGATCCTGCCGTGCTGCCGCTTGATCCACGCCCTGGCGGGCGCCAGGCGCGCGTTCCTCACCGCGCTCGACCAGCACACCCTGGCGGACCTCGTTCGCCCGCGCGCACGGCTGCGGAGATTGCTCGCGATCGAGGCGGGCGCCGGCCCGACCCGCCGCCCGGCGGGCATGAGCGCGCGGCGGGGCGCGAACGTCAGGTGATCGTCGCGCTCTGATCGGAATAGTTGATGGTGACGGTGATCGATCCCTCGTTCACGCGCCATTTCTGCACCGTGAACGTGCGCAGGCCGGCGACGTGCAGCGGATCGCTGTGAGCGATCGCCTCCGCCTCCTCGAACGAGTTCGCGCGCAGCACGAACATGCCGGCCTCCGGAACGCTCGCCCCGCGCGGATAGAGCGGGCCGGCCGCGAACAGGATCCCTCGCCGCTCGAGCTCGACCTGATGCGCCAAATGCTCGGCGAGGCGCTTGTCGATCTCGGCCGAGCGCACCGGGCGCGTGATCACCAGGTACATTTCCTTGCCGAGGAATCGCTGCGTGAGCGGATGAACGCTGGGTGCGTCCGCCATGGCGGTCCTCACTGGCGCGGAATGCCGGCCTTCTCGATCACGCCGCCGAAGCGGGCGATGTCCGCGGCGACGAGCGTGGTGAACTCCTCCGAGGTGCTCGACTGCGGAATATTGCCGATGTCGAGCAACTTCTTTTGCACCGTCGGCAGCGCCACGATCCGCCGCACCTGCGCGTTCAGGCGATCGACGATCGGCTTTGGCACGCCGCGCACCGTTGCCACGCCGATCCAGCCCATCACTTCGAATCCGGGTGCGACCGTCTCCGCGATGGTGGGCACATCGGGCAGCGGCTGCCAGCGCTGGCGCCCGGAGACGCCGAGCGCACGGAACTTGCCGGCCGCCAGATTGCCGAAGATCGCGGTTCCCGGCGCAATGACAAGATCGACGCTTTCGGACAACAGCGCCGTCACCGCACCCGAATCGCCGCGAAACGGCACATGCAGCATCTTGGCGCCGACGGCCGACGCCGTCAGTTCGCCGGTGAGATGCTGGCCGGTGCCGACGCCGGCGGTGCCGAAGGTGACCGCCTGCGGCTTGGTGCGCGCTTCCTTGACCAGTTCGACCATGGTCGCAAAGCGCGAGTTCGCGTTGACGACGAAGAAGTAGGGAACCCGCGTCACGGTCGAGATGAAGGTGAAGTCCTTCACCGGATCGAACTTGAGCGACTTGTAGAGCGCCGCCGAGATCGGATGGCCGGTGGTCAGCAGCAGCAGCGTGTAGCCGTCCGGTTCAGACCGCACCACGGCCTCGGAGGCGATGTTGCCCGCCGCGCCCGGCCGGCTCTCGTACACGATGGTCTGGCCGAGCCCTTGCTGCAGCTCCTCGCCGACGATGCGCGAGATGATGTCGGCATTGCCGCCCGGCGCGAACCCCTGCAGGAAGCGGATCGACCGGCTCGGATATTCATCGGCGAGCGTCCGTGATGCGAACGCCAGAACAACCACCAAGATCAGGCCTGCCGTGCTGCGCCGCAAGGTTTCCTCCTCTTCGCAGGTGGGTCCATGGTTCGGACCGGGTGTGAGACGGGTGCCGGAGCGCCGAGGTCATGGCCGCCGGGATCACCGCCCGGCAGTTTTCACCGACCCCTTCGGACATCTTCGCCCACCGGCAGCCCCCTGCGCAAGCGCGCTTGACGTCGGACAGCCTCGCGTTGGCCCCGGGCCCTCGGCGCAAGCTTTTGGCGCGCGTCCCTCAGCGACAATATCTCAGCGAGCGCTTGGAGATCACCCCGTTTCCCTCTATCCTCACAGGGTCAGACGATGGGCCGGGGCGATCGCCCATGGGCAACGGCAATTCAACGAACAGAGGAGGAAACACCATGAAACGAAGCACCTTGGCGGCGGTGGGCGCCATTCTCGTCCTCGGCGCGGCGCCCGCGGCGGCGCAGAAACAGACGCTTCGCATGGCCTATTGGGCGGGGCCGGCCCACCAGATGGTGCAGACCCAGGAAGCCTGGGCCAAGACCGTCGTGGAGGCCTCCGGCGGCAATCTGACCATCGAGATCGACAAGGCGCCGCTGGCCAAGCCCGAGGGTCAATACGACCTCATCAAGAACGGCGTGCGCGACCTCGTGTGGCACGTTCCCGCCTACACGCCCGGCCGCTTCGACATGCTGCAGGTTGCCGAACTGCCGTTCCTGTGTCCGAACGCGACCGTGTGCAGCCCGGTGCTGTGGCGCTGGTATACCAAGTATAACCTGGTCGCCAAGGAATTCACCGACGTCACGCTTCTCAACATTTTCATGCATGGGCCGGGCGGCATTCACACCAAGAAGCCGCTCAAGACGCTTGAGGAGATCAGGGGCATCAAGCTGCGGGCCGGCGGAGCCGGCGT
>DATBWJ010000140.1:0-3470 GCA_036514935.1 Xanthobacteraceae bacterium | reverse complement strand
CGCCTCGGCCGGCGCGACGCCGAGCGGCCGGCGCTCGGCGCGAGCGCGCAAACGCTCCTCCGACAGGCCGCCGACATCGCCGCGCGCGCGCGGCAGATAGGGGCGGCCCTGGTCGATGTTGGTGGTCGCCTTGAGCGCGTTCTCGTCGCCGCTGGCGCCGAAGTCGGCGAGGGCATCGAGATAGCGCAGCACCATTTCCGGCCACGACTGGAACGAGGCGGCGGGGCCAGGCAGCCACCACGAGGCGATGTCGGTCGAGCGCACGCGCTCGTCGTCGAGCGCGACCAGCTTGCCGTTCTCGGTTTCATGCCGCCAGCGCGCGGCGAGATTCAATTCATCGCGCTGGGCGGGCGCGATCGCGCAGCCGTTCGGACAGGCCATGACGGCGGCGGCGGCGGCTTCGCCCGCCGGCAGGTTTTCCGGCCACCGCAGCCGATCGAAAGTCGGCTCGAATTCGGCATCGCATTGCGGGCAGCGCCAGTAGAGACGCCCGCGCGTGCCGCGGTTATAGAGCGCGAGAATGCCGGTGGTCGGCGGCGCCTCGTGCGGCGTCTTGGGCGCCCACGTCTCGTCGAGGATCGGGCGGCCGGGCGAGGATTCCGCCACCGTCATGCCGAGCGAGCCAAATGTCTGCGTGCGCTTGCGCCCAAGCGCGAACGGCTGGCCCTCGTCGCCGATGTCGTCGTCCATGCGGTCGTAGTCGGTGAACGCGACGAAGGGCAGGTCGCGCGCCGACAGCTTGCCGAGCACCGGCCAGCCGATCGACAATCTCATGCCGCCGATGAAGCGCTTGTCGAAAATGTTGTCGCCGCCGCGCTCGACGATCTGGCGGCGGCGCACGTCGGCGCAGGCCTCGATCATCGGCGTGAGCTTTTCCAAAGAGAAGTCGCGCGCGGCATCCTTGTTGATGTGGATGATCAGCATGTGCCTCGGACTGTGCATGACCGCGTGCACGACCGGATTGAGGATCAGCGAGTCGGTCTTAGCCGAGCGCGCCGGACCGGCGAACACCGCACCGGTGAAGCGGCGCGAGGTGAGCGCGTCCATCGGTTCGACCATGTAGGGCGCGACCTCGTTGCGCCAGGGCCCGCGATAGGCCGCGGTGTCCAGGCGGCGATAGCGCTCGGCGGCGCGCGCCACGCTGACGCGGTCGGGCGGCGCCAGCGCCGGCAGCGCGCGCGCGACGGCGAGGTCGGCGACCGCGAAGTCCGGCAGCCGGCCGCGCGAGCCGGGGTAATCGAGGGCGGCGTTGAGCATCGGTTATTGCAGCTCGAGCGAGTGACCATTGACGCGCGTGGGCGCGCTCAGCGCGGACAGGCCGTCGCGGATGCGGCGATGGGCCTCGGCGAGCGCGTCGTCGCAGGCGACGATGGCGCGCTCGATCTCGCGGCCCTTCAGGTTGCATTCACGCTGCAGGCGATCCGGCAGCGCGGTCACCGCGTCGCGGATGAGCGCGAACACTTCCTCGATGATCTCGGCGACCTGCTTGACCGGGGCGAGCTCGCCGCGCAACTGCGCGGCCTGCATCCAGCGGTACTCGGCCTCGTAGAGTTCGGCGCGCTGCTTGGCCGACAGGGCGCGCTCGCTGTCGCCGACGGAGCCGCCGATTAGCGCCAGGCGCATCTGCTGGACGGCGCGCTCGGCCTGCTCGCTGGCGAACATCTCGTCGTCGTCGCGCGCGCACTTCCACGCCCAGCACGCGGAGAGCTGGAACTTGTAGGGCCGCCCGTTGCCGCCGCCCTCGACCACCGGCATGCCGTCGGCGATCCAGCGGTCGAGTGTCGGCTCCGACACGTCGAGAGCGCGCGCGAGCTGGCCGCGATTAAGAACGGCGTCGTCCACCCCGTCGGGCAGCGGATGGGTCTTGGGCTCGTCAGTCATCGGATCATCAACATCAAGGAAAAGCTTTCATCGCCGGGCACCCCAAATAGTCGCAACCGCCGGGGTCTGAATTACTCGCGCGGCGTAGAGCTGGCGGAAGGACCCGTCATCACGATGGAGCGAGAGCAATCAGGCGGCGCGGCGCCGGGGGGCACTGACGACGTAGCGCTGCCAGCCCTCGCGGAAGTTGACGGCGAAGCGCTGCTGCATGACGCGCCGCGCGGTCTCGTAGAACGGGAAACGCTTGGCGTAGGCCGGCGCGCGCACGAAGATCATGACCGGCACGATCTGACGGGCGCTCTTGCGCAGGTAGACACCGTCCCGCGCGCCGGGCGCACCACGCAGCACGAAGTAGTCGAGGTTGCGCCCCCGGCGTCGGCGTTTCGAGCGCTGCGTGGTCTTGGACAACGGATCGGGGTTGGCCTGCAGCGCCGACAGGATGCGGGTGATGTCGCCGCCCCGCATGTTGCCGTGCGCGTCGAGCGCGACGCCACGGCCGGGCACGACGTATTCGCCCGCCCGCAGGATGCCGGCACGCTCGAGCGCGCGCTCGTGGCTCTTCTTGGCGCGCCCGCCGCCCTCGATCTGCGGGCCGAGATAGCGCCACGCCGGCACTGCTCCGAAGCCTTCCTTGAAGCGCACATGCGCGGTCAGTCGCCTCTTGGTGGCGGGATCAACAAAAAGCGAATTGAGCGTGAAGCGCGTCGGGCGGTCGAACACGGCCGCCATCACCTCGACCTCCGCCGCCTTGATGTCCTGCGCCGTCTTGGTCAGCGCATACGCGGTCACGAACGGCACGTTGTCGCGCTCATGGAAATCGATGCGGCGCACGAAGTCGTCGATCGAATGCTTGATGTCGAGGCGGAAGGTGCCAGACATATGCGTGGCGGCGCCCCGGCTTGGCCGGAGCGCCGCTCCCGAGGAGGCGCCGCTTCCGCGGAGGGCTGGATGCGCAGCGTCCCTATCTTATGATGCAAAAAGCCCCTGGGCATGCCCGGGGCGATGAGGCGGTCAAGGTATCGGCGCTGAAATTTTCCACGCCTCCGCTACAGCAAATCTCCGTTTCGGATCTTTGCGACCTGCTCTACCGGCAGATTGACGCGCGAGAGGCGACCGAACAGGTATAGCAAGACAGCGATTCGGCCATCCGAGTCAAGGCGCTCGAACTCGGCCGTGAATCCGTCGAATATCCCCCCGATTATGCGCACGATTTCACCGGGCTGAAAGCCGGCGCAGGCACGGGTCTCCTGAGTGCGATCCGCCATGCGGCTCTCCAGCACGAAAATCGCGCGCACGACGGCGTCGGGCAGCAGCGCCGGGCCATCCTCGCCCGCGCGACCGCCGTGGCGGGCGAGCAGGTGGCGCACGCCGGCGACGCTGCACATCGCCCGCCAGCGCAGCGGCTCGTGCACGGCGAACAAATATTGCCGGAACATCGGCTGCGGATCTCGCCGCGCGCGCCCATGGCCGCCATTGCGGGCCTCCTCGACCATTGGCAGATAGGTGCGGAAGCGGCGCCCGATCAGGCCGGCGCAGGCCATGCCCTCGTGGCCGGGCTCGGTGTGGACGACAGACCACATCCGCTCCAT